>JAEXCD010000029.1 GCA_023393715.1 Bacillota bacterium | reverse complement strand
GAGAGCATACGATCACGAGGTTATTGACGCCTCGGCACAAAAGATCGTAGAAGCTTGCAAGCGCACGGGCGCAGAGGTGTCGGGACCGATCCCCCTGCCGACGGAGAAGGAAATTGTGACGATTATCCGTGCGGTACACAAGTACAAGGACTCTCGTGAGCAGTTCGAGCAGCGCACGCACAAGCGTCTGATCGATATTATGAATCCGAATGTCAAGACGCTGGAAGCATTGAAAAAGCTGAATCTTCCGGCTGGCGTCGATATCGAGATCAAGCTGTAACCCCATTAGAATGATCGCGAAAGCGATCCGCTGTAATTTTAGGAGGTGGACTCGTGAAGAGTTTATTAGGAAAGAAAGTCGGCATGACTCAGGTTTTTGACGCCGACGGCGTCGTCACTCCGGTAACGGTCATCGAGCTGGGGCCGGTCGTCGTGACGCAGATCAAGACCGTCGAAACCGACGGATATGACGCGATTCAGGTCGGTTATCAGGACATGAAGGAAAAACATGCGAACCAGCCGCTGAAGGGCCATTTCAATAAGGCGAATGTCGGCCTGAAGAAGGTGCTTCGTGAAATTCCGGTCGTCGAGGGCGAAAGCTACGAGCTCGGCCAGGAAATCAATGCATCGATCTTTGCTGAAAATGATATCGTCGACGTCGTCGGCACATCCAAGGGCAAGGGAACGCAGGGCGCAATCAAACGGTGGAATTACGGACGCGGGCCGATGGGCCACGGCTCAAAATCGCACCGCGTTGCAGGCGCTCGTTCCGCGGGCTCCTATCCGGCACGTGTTTTCCCGGGACGCAAGGGATCGGGGAAAATGGGTCACGATCGGGTGACGGTGCAGAACCTCAAGGTCGTTCGCGTTGATGCGGAGAACAACATCATTCTCGTCAAGGGCGCGATCCCGGGACCGAAGGGTGGCCTGGTGACGGTGAAGACCGCCGTCAAGACCGCGAAGTAGTTAGGAGGAAGACATGCCTAAGGTAAATGTACTGAATCAGACCGGCGCTGTAGTCGGAGAGCTCGAGCTGTCGGAAGCGTTATTCGGCGCAGAGATCAATGAACACGCTGTTTATCAGGTAGTAAAAAATCAGCTGGCGAACAAACGTCAGGGAACGCAGTCGGCTAAGACGCGTGCGGAGGTTCGCGGCGGCGGCAGAAAGCCGTGGCGCCAGAAGGGAACGGGTCATGCGCGTCAGGGCTCGCGCACGGCGCCTCAGTGGCGCGGCGGCGGCGTGGTCTTTGCGGTGAAGCCGAGAGATTACAGCTATGTCGTGCCGAAGAAGATTCGCCGCATCGCGCTGAAGTCGGTTCTGAGCGCGAAGCTTCGCGACGAGGAACTGATCGTTTTGGATCAGCTCTCGCTCGACGCGTTCAACACCAAGGCCGCGGCCGGGGTGCTGAGTGCCATCAACGCAAAGAAGAAGGCGCTTGTTGTAACAAAGGAAAGCGATGAGAAAATCATGCGTTCCTTCCGCAATATCCCCCATGTGGATACCGTGGTTGTCAACAACATCAACGTATACGACCTTCTTCGTTTTGACTCGCTGATCATGACGAAGGATGCAGTAGAAACCGCTGAGGAGGTATTTCGGTAATGAAGTCGCCGTATGATATCCTGCTGAAGCCGGTCATTTCGGAAGAATCTATGGGCCGGATGGAGCAGAACAAATATACGTTCCGCGTGGCGAAGGACGCTAACAAAGCGGAAATTAAGTCGGCCGTAGAAGCCGCCTTTGAGGGAGTGAAGGTCGCGAAGGTCAATACGATCAATATGCGCGGCAAAACGAGAAGAATGGGCCGTTATGTCGGCAGAACCTCCGACTGGAAAAAAGCCGTTGTGACCCTGACTTCGGATTCGAAGAGCATCGAGTTCTTCGAAAACATGTAATGAAGACAGGAGGGTGCAATGGGCATTAGAAGATATAAGCCGACCTCACCGGGACACCGCGTGATGCGCGTGTCGACCTTTGAGGAGATCACGAAGTCAACGCCGGAAAAATCGCTGGTTACCAGCCTGAGCAAATCGGGCGGCCGCAACAACCTCGGACGCACGACGCTGCGTTTCCGCGGCGGCGGCGTAAAGAGACGGTATCGCCTGATTGATTTCAAGAGAAATAAGGACAATATCCCCGCAACGGTTCGCTCGATCGAATACGATCCGAACCGCACGGCGAACATCGCGCTTCTCGTGTACGCGGACGGCGAAAAACGCTACATCCTCGCGCCGAAGGGACTGAAGGTCGGCGCAAAGATTGAATCCGGCGAGAATGTGGACATCGTCGTGGGCAACGCGCTGCCGCTTCGCTCGATTCCGGTTGGTACGACGGTACACAACATTGAAATGAAGCCGGGCAAGGGCGCGCAGATGGCGCGCACGGCCGGGGCGGAAGCACAGATCATGGGCAAAGAGGGCAAATATGTTCAGCTTCGCCTCCCGTCCGGCGAGTTCCGGCTGATCCCGCAGGATTGCAAAGCGACGATCGGTCAGGTCGGCAACACCGATCACAACCTGATTCGTCTCGGCAAGGCGGGAAAGAAGCGTTACCTCGGCAGGAAGCCGCATGTCCGCGGTTCGGCGATGAACCCGGTTGACCACCCGCACGGCGGTGGTGAAGGACGCGCGCCGATCGGACGCCCGGCGCCTTCGACCCCGTGGGGCAAGGCGGCGCTCGGTCTGAAGACGAGAAAGAAGAACAAGTCCTCGGATAAGTTCATCGTACGCAGAAGAACGAAGTAAGGCCAAGGAGGAATCAATGAGCAGATCAATAAAGAAAGGGCCGTTTGTCGACGACCATCTGATGAAGAAGGTCGATGCCCTTAATGAAAAGAACGACAAACAGGTAATCAAAACCTGGTCGCGCCGTTCCACCATCTTCCCGGACTTCGTCGGTCACACGATTGCGGTTCATGACGGAAGAAAGCATGTGCCCATTTATATTACGGAAGACATGGTCGGACACAAGCTCGGTGAATTTGTGCCGACACGCACGTTCCGCGGACATGCCGGAAAGTCCGACAAGTCGAGCGGATTGCGCTAAGGAGGTTGAGATATGGAAGCAAGAGCAGAAGCAAAATACATCCGAATCTCGCCCCGCAAGGTCAACTACATTTGCAAGGAGATTCGCGGAAAGAACGTCGATGAGGCATTGACGATTCTCCGCTTCACACCGAAGAAGGGTGCAAAGCTGTTGGAGGACGTCCTTCGCTCGGCCATTGCCAACGCGGAGAACAATCTGAGTCTGAATCGTGAAACGCTCGTAGTGGCGAATTGCTGGGCAAACGACGGCCCGACGATGAAGCGCTGGAGACCGAAAGCGAAGGGCGCTGCTTACCCGATTCTGAAGAGAACATCGCACATCGGTGTGATCGTTAAGGAGAAAGAGGAGGATCGTTAATGGGTCAGAAAGTACATCCGCTCGGAATGCGCGTTGGCGTCATCAAGGACTGGGACTCCAAATGGTTTGCGGATAAGAAGGAATTTGGCAATTTGGTGATCGAGGATCACCGGATTCGTGAGATGGTCAAGAAGGATCTGTTTGAGTCGGGCGTATCGAACGTTGAAATCGAGCGCACGATGGGACGCGTGCGCGTGACGATTCACACCGGAAAGCCGGGCATGGTTATCGGCAAGGGCGGCACGGGCGTCGAGGATCTGAAGAAGAAGCTGGAAAAGCTGACCCAGAAGACCGTTCTGGTCAATGTCGAAGAAATTCGCAACCAGGATATCAATGCGCAGCTGGTCGCAGAGAAGATCGCCGCAGATCTGGAGCGCCGTATTACGTTCCGCCGCGCGATGAAGCAGGCCATCCAGCGCACGATGCGCGCGGGCGCAAAGGGAATCAAGACCTCCTGTTCGGGACGTCTGGGCGGAGCGGATATCGCTCGTTCGGAGCACTATTCGGAAGGCACGATTCCGCTTCAGATGCTTCGCGCGGATATCAGCTACGGGTATGCTACGGCAAAAACAACGTATGGCGCCATCGGTGTCAAGGTTTGGATTTATATCGGAGAAGTTCTTCCGGGCATGAAGGCAGCTGAGGAACCGAAGCCGCAGAGACGGGATGACCGCCGCCGCGGAGACCGCCGTCGCAACGATCGCCCCAGAAGAGATGCGCAGGGCAACCGCCCGAGCCGCGATGGCCGCAGCTCGCGCAGTGAGCGCTCGAACCGCAGCAACGATCGCTAACGCGCCGCGTGCTGCAGGTAAGGAGGAAGAACAATGTTAATGCCAAAAAGGGTAAAACACCGCCGCGTACACCGCGGAACGATGAAGGGAACCGCGTCGAGAGGCAATAAGCTCGCTTATGGCGATTACGGCATTCAGGCGCTGGAGCCTTGCTGGATGACGGCAAATCAGATCGAGGCGGCCCGTCGTGCAATGACCAGATATATTAAGCGTGGTGGAAACATCTGGATTAAGGTGTTCCCGGACAAACCGGTTTCGAAAAAGCCGGCTGAAGTTCGAATGGGTTCCGGTAAAGGTGCTCCGGAATACTGGGTGGCCGTTATTAAGCCGGGTCGAATCCTGTTTGAAATGGGCGGCGTGCCGCAGGACGTAGCAAAAGAAGCGATGCGCCTGGCGGCGAGAAAGCTCCCGATTCGGACAAAGTTTGTCGTCCGCGAGCAGGAAGCAAAGGAAGGTGAAGCGTAATGAAGGCGAAAGACATTCAAAGCATGTCCGATCAGGATCTCGTTCAGAAGCTCAATGATCTGAAGCAGGAGCTGTTTAATCTTCGTTTTCAGAGTGCAACGGGTCAGCTGGAGAACGTCCATGCGATCGGCAATGTAAAAAGAGATATCGCGCGCGTCAAAACAGTCCAGCGTCAGCGCGAATTGAACGTCGGTAGGGAGGCTTAACCCATGGAAAGAGCAACGAACAGAAAGACGGTTTCAGGTATCGTCGTCTCGGATAAGATGGACAAGACGATCGTCGTCGAGGTTTCCACGATGGTAAAGCATCCGGTATACAAGAAGATGCTGAAGAAGAGCTCGCGCATCAAGGCGCACGACGAGACCAATCAGGCACACGTCGGCGATCGCGTCCTCTTAATGGAGACTCGTCCTCTTTCGAAAGAAAAGAGATTTCGCCTCGTAGAAGTCCTCGAAGCAGCGAAGTAACCGAGTCGATAGAAGGAGAGGATTTCCATGATACAGACTGAAAGCAGATTGAGAGTGGCGGATAACTCAGGAGCAAAGGAGCTTCTGGTCATCCGCGTAGTCGGGAGCACCGGCCGCAAATATGCCAACATCGGCGACATCATTGTTTGTGCGGTCAAACAGGCGACACCGGGCGGAACGGTCAAGAAGGGCGACGTCGTCAAGGCGGTTATCGTTCGTTCGAAGAGCGGCGTGAGCCGCGTTGACGGAAGCTACATCAAATTTGATGATAACGCCGCCGTCATCGTCAAGGACGACAAAAACCCGGTCGGCACGCGTATCTTCGGGCCTGTGACCAGAGAGCTTCGCGCAAATGGCTTTATGAAGATCATTTCGCTGGCTCCGGAAGTGTTGTAAGGAGGCTTTAGAAGATGCACGTAAAAACGGGAGATAAAGTTCAGGTTATCGCCGGTAAGGATAAGGGCAAGGTTGGCGTTATCCTCAAGGCGTTTCCGCGTGAGAATCGCGTCATCGTAGAGGGCGTGAATGTTCAGAAGAAACATCAGAAGCCCAGAGGAATGAATCAGCCGGGCGGCATTGTGGAGTCCGAGGGACCGATCAGTGCTTCAAACGTCCTCCTTTATGATTCAAAAGTTAATCGCGGCGTTCGCACGCATAAGGTGATGGAAAACGGAAAGAAAGTCCGTGTTTCGGTCAAAAGCGATGAACGCTTTGATAAGTAAGGAGGCTTGAAGTGGCATATACGTCCCGACTGAGAGATAGATATGAACAAGAGGTTGCACCCGCACTGGTAAAACAGTTTGAGTATGACAATGTCATGCAGGTGCCGAAGCTGGAGAAGATCGTGGTAAATATCGCGGTCGGCGCAGCTAAGGATAATCCGAAGCTGTTGGAAAACGCGGTTCGGGAACTCCGTCAGATCACCGGTCAGCAGCCGATCGTCATCAAGGCGCGCAAATCCGTCGCGAATTTCAAACTTCGTGAAGGCATGTCGATTGCGACGAAAGTGACGCTGCGCGGCAAGAAGATGTACGACTTTCTGGATAAGCTCGTCAGCGTTGCGCTGCCGCGTGTCCGCGACTTCCGCGGCGTTTCCGATACGTCCTTCGACGGCCGCGGAAATTATGCGCTGGGCATCAAGGAGCAGTTGATCTTCCCGGAGATCGTCTACGATGAGGTGGATGAAATTCGCGGTATGGACATCGTGATCGTCACGACGGCGAAGACGGATGAAGAGGCGAAGGCGTTCCTGACGTTGATGGGCATGCCCTTCGTCAAGAGATAGGAGGACTGAATGGCTAAGAAATCGATGATTGCGAAGCAGAAGAGAGAGCCGAAGTTCTCTACTCGTGCTTATACGCGCTGCAAGATCTGCGGACGTCCGCATGCAGTGCTTCGCAAGTACGGGATCTGCCGTATCTGCTTCCGTGAGCTCGCCTACCGCGGAGAGATCCCCGGTGTGAAGAAGGCCAGCTGGTAATTTGAGGAGGAGGAATACATTATGATGACAGATCCGATCGCGGATATGCTCACCCGCATCCGCAACGGCAACATGAAGAAGCACGAATCCGTAGAGGTTCCTGCCTCAAACATGAAGAAAAACCTCGCTCAAATTCTTTTGGATGAAGGTTACATCAAAGGATACAACGTCGCAGAGGACGACAAGCAGGGCATCATCACGATCGACCTGAAGTACGTCGGCGACGAGAAGTCCATCTCGGGAATCAAGCGTATTTCCAAGCCGGGCCGCAGAGTATATGTCCGCTCCGGTGAAGTGCCGTACGTATTGGGCGGCCTGGGCATCGCGATTCTCTCGACCTCACATGGCGTGATGACCGACAAGCAGGCGCGCAAAGAAGGCGTCGGCGGAGAAGTCGTTTGCTACGTCTGGTAGCCGGCGAAGGAGGATAGCATGTCAAGAATTGGATTAAAACCAATCACCATCCCGGCCGGCGTCGAGGTGACGATTGACGAAAACAACACGGTAACGGTTAAGGGGCCGAAGGCGACGCTCCGGGAGACGATCGGCAAAGGCTTTGTGGTATCGCTGGAAGACGGCGTGCTGACGCTTGCCCGTCCGTCGGAGGAGAAGCAGGACAAGAGCCTGCACGGACTGTACCGCTCCCTTATCGCGAATATGGTCGAGGGCGTTTCGAACGGCTATGCCAAAACGCTCCAGATCGAAGGAACCGGATACCGCGCTCAGAAGCAGGGCAAGAACCTCGTCATGAACCTGGGCTTCTCCCATCAGGTAACGATGGAAGACCCGGCGGGCATCGAGGTTGAGGTCCCGAACGAGCGCACGATTATCGTTCGCGGTGCGGACAAACAGCAGGTCGGCAACTATGCGGCGAACATTCGCAAATGGAGAAAGCCGGAACCCTACAAGGGCAAAGGAATTCGCTATGAGGGCGAGCACGTCCGTCGCAAGGTCGGCAAGACCGGTAAGTAAAAGGGGGAACGAACTTGGCTAATGTAAATAAAAAGGCGAACCGCCTGGCGAGACACGCCCGCGTTCGCAAGAAAGTCTCCGGAACTCCTGAAAGACCGCGCCTGAATGTCTTTAAGAGCAATGCCAATGTCTATGCGCAGATCATTGACGATGTGACGGGCGTGACGTTGGTGTCGGCTTCGACGTTGGACAAAGAGCTGAAGGAAGCATTAGAATCGACGTCCAATATGGAAGCGGCGAAGGCAGTCGGCGAGATGGTCGCCAAGCGCGCGCTGGAGAAGGGAATCAGCACGGTCGTCTTCGACCGTTCGGGATACATCTACCACGGCAAGGTGAAGGCGATTGCGGAAGCTGCGCGTGAAGCCGGCCTGACGCTGTAATCGGGAGGAGAGCAATGAGTATGTATAGAGAAGACCGCGACAAGCAGGAGCTTGAAGAAAAAGTCGTCTACATCAACCGCGTCTCCAAGACGGCAAAGGGCGGAAGAACGGCCCGCTTCTCGGCGCTCGTGGTAGTTGGCGACAGAAACGGCCGCGTCGGAATCGGCACCGGCAAATCCCTGGAAGTGCCGGAAGCCATCCGCAAGGGAACCGAGGCGGCGAAAAAAAACCTGGTGACGGTATCCGTCGTCGGCACGACCATTCCGCACCCGATCGAAGGATCGGACGGCGCGGGACGCGTTCTGCTGATGCCGGCAAAGGAAGGTACCGGTATTATCGCAGGCGGTCCGGTTCGCGCGGTGTGCGAATTGGCCGGCATCCGTGACATTCGCGCGAAATCCCTGGGATCGCCGAATGCGAGAAGCATCGTCAATGCGACGATGAAGGGTCTGACGAGCATGAAGACCGTCGAGCAGGTCGCAAAGCTTCGCGGCAAGAGCGTCGACGAGATTCTGAAGTAAGGAGGACTCCATGGGACAACTTGCAATCACGTTGAAAAGAAGTAATATCGGACGAATTCAAAAGCATCGTAAGACGGTGGAAGCGCTCGGTTTGAGAAAAATCGGCCAGACCGTTATCAAAGAAGACAACCCGGCAACCCGTGGAATGATCCATGCGATCGACTTCATGGTTGAGGTCGAGGAAGTGGAATAGGAGGTGTGAGGATGAAACTTCACGAATTAAAGCCGGCTCGCGGAGGGGCGACGAAGGATCGCAAGCGTGTGGGCCGCGGTCATGCCTCCGGTTGGGGTAAGCTTGCCGGACGCGGACGCGACGGACAGAACTCGCGCAGCGGCGGCGGCGTTCGCCCGGGATTTGAAGGCGGTCAGCTGCCTCTGTTCCGCCGGTTGCCGAAGAGAGGTTTCCATAATCCGTTCTCGACGGTTTACGCGACGGTCAACGTGTCCGAGCTGAACCGTTTCGCCGACGGCACGGTCGTTACGCCGGAGCTGCTCGTAGAAGCGGGCGTCATTCGCCGTTCGGAGCTTCGCGATGGTCTTAAGATTCTCGGAAACGGTGAGCTGGAGAAAAAATTGACGGTTCAGGCACATAAGTTTTCGACGTCGGCTGAAGAAAAGATTCAAGCCGCAGGAGGAAAGGCTGAGGTGATCTAATGTTCGCCACGCTCAGGAACGCATGGAAAGTAGACGAGACGAGAAAACGCATGGTTTTTACCATGCTCATGATCGTCGTCTTCCGGTTAGGGCATGCTCTTCCGGTACCTTTTGCAAATTCTGAGCTGATCAGCGCCATCTATCATTCCGCAGAGGGCAGCATCCTTTCGATGCTCAACCTCATCAGCGGGGGTGGCCTGGAACAGCTGAGTGTATTTGCGCTGGGCGTTGGACCGTACATTACCTCATCCATTGTTGTCCAGCTATTGACCTTCGCCATTCCCCGTTTGGAGGAACTGTCGAAGGAGGGTGAAGAAGGACGTAAAAAAATCCAAAGAATCACCAAGCTGTTGGGCGTTGTTTTGGCCTTTTTACAGGCTTTTGCGATTGTCCGAGGCATTTTCGCCAAGGCCTTTGCCGTAGGCGGTGCCCTGGAAATTTCCATAGCGATTCTCGTCATGGTGGCGGCATCCCAGTTCATCGTTTGGATCGGCGATCTCATCACCGAGAAGGGAATTGGCAACGGCGTGTCGATGATTATTTTTGTCGGCATTGTATCCGGATTGCCGAAGGCGGCGTTTAACCTCGGCAGCGCAGTATTCGCCGGGCTGTTCAACCCGCTGGTGCTCCTGGTCATGCTGGCGGT
The DNA here is from genome assembly GCA_023393715.1 of Bacillota bacterium. Classification (GTDB taxonomy): domain Bacteria; phylum Bacillota; class Clostridia; order Tissierellales; family Peptoniphilaceae; genus JAEXCD01. The sequence goes on along the minus strand of JAEXCD010000029.1, from coordinate 28,098 downwards.
ACTGCTGGCGATCGTCGTCGTTGTCGTCATCCTCAGCGAGGGTGAACGTAAAATCCCGGTGCAGTATGCGAAGCGCGTAGTCGGGCGGAAGGTGTACGGCGGACAGGCGACTCATATCCCCATTAAGGTCAATATGAGCGGTGTTCTCCCGGTCATCTTTGCCACATCGCTGACGGCTTTGCCTGCGACGTTGGGTATCTTGTTCGGCGGCGGGGTTCAGACCTTTGTTCGCAACTATCTGACGCCGTCCAACTGGACGGGAACGATCATTAACGTGATCATCGAAGGCGCACTGATCATCATGTTCGCCTACTTCTACAATACGATTCAGTTCAACTCGGGCGAGTACGCGAAGAATCTCCAGCAGTATGGCGGATTCATTCCCGGCATCCGTCCGGGACGTCCGACGAGCGACTATCTGAGCAAGATCGTCAATCGCGTGACGTTGATCGGGGCTGTTGTGCTGGCGGTCCTCGCCATCATTCCGACGTTGCTTACGCGCGGGTTCAGCGTGCAGTTTGTCGGCGGAACATCGGTCATCATCGTTGTTGGTGTCGTACTGGAAACGGTGCGTCAGCTTGAATCAATGTTGCAAATGCGTCATTACAAAGGATTCTTAAACCGCTGAGAGAAGGGAGTATATCGATGAGATTCGTTTTGCTTGGACCTCCGGGCGCCGGGAAAGGGACACAGGCTTCGATCTTGGAGGAAAAGTACGGAGTGGTACACATTTCCACGGGTGATATTTTTCGCTCGAACATCAAGAACGAGACCGAGCTCGGAAAGAAAGTAAAAGAATATCTGGCTGCCGGTGCTTTGGTGCCGGATGAACTGACGATTGATCTCGTTTGGGATCGTCTGAATGAAGACGATTGTGTGAAGGGCTTTTTGCTCGACGGTTTTCCCCGTACGCTTGCACAGGCGAAGGCCTTGGATGAGCGCATGAAGGAGTGTGAGCTGGCGATCGATTATGCGTTGAACTTCACGGTTCCGAACGACGTCCTGATCCGCAGACTGGCGGGTCGCCGAGTTTGTCCCGAGTGCGGATCGACGTTTCACATCGACAATCACCCGTCGGGTGTCTGCGATGAGTGCGGAAGCGAGCTGATCCAGCGCGAGGATGATACGGAACAGGTCATTCGCGATCGAATCAAGGTATACGAAACGCAAACAGCTCCGTTGGTCGATTACTATCGTCAGCAGGGATGTCTGATCTCTGTGGACGGCACGCGCCCGGTGGCGGATGTGACTCAGGCCATCGTCGCGGCGATCAATTGAGAGCCTATGACTCAAGAGCAAAAGATGAATCAGAAATGTGGGCTGCGTCCCGGCCAGATCGTTCGATCCAAAGCGGGACGGGACCAAGCCGGCGTCTTTCTCGTACTCGAGATTCTGGATGCAAAGCATGTGACCATTGTCGATGGGCACAGTCATAAACTGAGCAATCCGAAAAAAAAGCGTGTCATTCATTTACAGCCCTTTCGGGCTATCGTGGAAGACTTTGAGACGATGAAGGCGGAGCGAACATTCAATGATGCTCGCATCCGAAAAATAATTGAACCCTACAAGGTCACTGAGGAGGAAGCGAACCATGTCGATTAAAGACGTCATAGAAGTCGAGGGCGTAGTTAAGGAACGCCTCCCGAACGCGATCTTCATCGTCGAACTGGAGAACGGTCATCAGGTAACGGCCCATATCTCCGGAAAGCTGCGGATGAACTACATCCGAATTCTCGAAGGCGATCGCGTCACCGTGGAACTCTCGCCCTATGATCTTTCTAAGGGTAGGATCACGTGGAGAAAGAAATAGGAGGTACCCAATGAAAGTAAGGCCATCTGTAAAAAAGATGTGTGATAAGTGTAAGATCATCCGACGCAAAGGAAGAGTCATGGTGATCTGTGAAAATCCGAAACATAAGCAGCGTCAAGGCTGAAACACGGGGGTGAACGAATTTGGCAAGAATTGCTGGTATCGACTTACCAAGAGAAAAAAGAGTGGAGATCGGTCTGACCTATATCTACGGTATTGGTCGCGCACGGTCCAATGAGATTTTGCAGGCAGCCGGCGTCAATCCGGATACGCGTGTACGCGATCTGACCGAACAGGAGGTTCAGGATATCCGTACACAGCTCGATAAGTACCACGTTGAGGGTGATCTGCGCCGCGATGTTTCTCTGAACATCAAGAGACTTCGTGAGATCAACTGCTACCGCGGAATTCGTCATAGAAGAAATCTGCCGGTTCGCGGACAGAATACGAAGAATAACGCGAGAACCCGCAAGGGCAAGAAGAAGTAACGGAGGTCCGGATGGCTGCTACAAAAAAAAGTACCCGTCGCGGCGGGAAAAGAAAAGTCAAAAAGAATATAGTCAATGGTCAGGCCCATATCGTCTCGACCTTTAACAATACGATCGTCACGTTGTCGGATCTGAACGGAAACGTCCTCTCGTGGGCGTCCTCCGGTCAGCTGGGCTTCCGTGGCTCCAGAAAGTCAACTCCGTACGCGGCACAGCAGTGCGCGGAGGAAGCGGCGAAAAAAGCGATGGATCAGGGCCTGAAGACGGTCGAAGTCTATGTCAAGGGACCGGGATCGGGTCGTGAAGCTGCGATTCGCAGCTTGCAGGCCTGTGGTCTTGTGGTGACCTTGATCAAGGACGTCACTCCGATTCCGCACAACGGCTGCAGACCGCCGAAGAGAAGAAGAGTGTAACGGAGGAGATCAGATATGGCAAGATATACTGGACCGATTTTGAAGAGATGCCGCGCGCTCGAAATTGAGCCGCAGGTCGTCGGAGTGAACAAGAAATCAAAGCGCAATCCGAAGCGCGGCGGCCGCAAGCTCAGCGATTACGGTGTGCAGCTTCGCGAAAAGCAGAAGGCGAAATTCATCTACGGAATGCAGGAAAAGCCGTTCCGCAACCTCTTTGTCCGCGCCGAGCGCATGCAGGGACAGACGGGTTGGAATTTGCTGAAGCTTTTGGAAATGCGTTTTGACAACGTCGTCTATCGTATGGGATTTGCAGCGACGCGCCCGCAGGCCCGTCAGCTCATCGTGCATGGACATTTCCTGGTCAACGGCAAAAAGGTCGACATTCCGTCGATTACCTTGTCCGTTGGCGACGTGGTCTCGGTGAAGGAGAAGTCCCGTCAGAACGGAAAGTTCAAAAACACGGAGGAAAACATCTGGAATCAGATGCCGTGGGTTTCCGTGGACGTAGAGAAGCTGCAAGGTACCATCCTTTCCGAACCGATGCGTGAAAACATCGACTACCCGATTGAGGAGACGCAGATCGTTGAGCTCTACTCGAAGTAAGGTAACCGTCGATACAGGAAAAAGGATAGGAGGCTTGATCCGTGATAAAGACACTCAATACCAAAGTTGAAATCCTCGAAGTGGATGAAGAAAGAAATTACGGAAAATTCTCGATGTCTCCACTGGAGCGCGGCTACGGCACCACGATTGGGAACTCGCTGCGCCGCGTTCTCCTATCTTCCTTGCCCGGCACGGCAGTTTCAAACATTAAGTTTGATGAAGGCGTCCCTCACGAGTTCATGAAGCTTCATGGCGCGTTGGAGGATGTTCCCGAAATCGTACTCAATATTAAGGGAATCGCCATTAAACGGCTGTCCGAAGCGGGGGAGACGATCAAGCTGCGTCTCGATGTCGTTGGGCCGAAGATTGTCACCGCAGGTGATATCAAAGAGGACTCGGATATCGAGATCGTCAACAAAGATCACTACATCTGCACCGTCAACAAGGAAGGGGCCATTCATTTGGAACTGACCGTCATCGACGGGAGCGGCTATGCATTGGCGGATCAGAACAAGAGTGAGCTCGATCCCATCGGAACGATTGCGATTGACTCGTCCTTTACGCCGGTTGTCAAGGTAAACTACGTGGTGGAAAACACCCGCGTGGAACAGATTACCGACTACGACAAGCTCGTTCTGGAGGTATGGACGAACGGCACCATTACGCCTCAGGAGGCGGTGGCGCACGGCTCTCAGATCTTGATCGATCATCTGGGGCTCTTCACGGAACTTCCGAATTACGTCATCGAAGATGCGGAGGAAACCGGGGAGGTTGAAGAGGAAGGCAAGGCGATTTTCCAGAAGCCGATCGAGGATCTGGATCTCTCGCTGAGAAGCTATAACTGCTTGAAGAGAGCGAATATCAATACCGTGGGCGATATTATCTTCCGCGACATTCAGGAGCTATCCAAGATCCGCAATTTCGGAAAGAAGTCCTTTTCAGAGGTGGAAGCAAAGATCGCTGAGCTCGGCCTCGAGATCAAGGACAGAATCGAAGAATAGGCAAGGAGGAAACGAACTTGGCCAATCAGAGAAAATTGGGCAGAAGAACCGACCATCGCACAGCTATGCTGCGCAATCAGGTGGCTTCGCTCGTTACGAACGGTAAAATCACGACCACGGTGACGCGTGCAAAAGAGACGCGCCGTATGGCGGAAAAGATGATTACGCTTGCAAAGAGAGGCGATCTCGCTTCGAAGCGTGCGGTTTCCGCATACATTTATGACGACGACGTCGCCCGCAAGCTCGTGGAGGAGGTTGCCCCGAAGTATGCCGAGCGCAATGGCGGCTATACTCGGATTTTGAAAATGGGCCCGCGCCGCGGAGATGGCTCCGAGATGGCGATTCTGGAGCTCGTATAACTACGAAGAACAACCGATAAAGAAACCCCTCGTTTCGGGAACGACTTAGGCAGTCCGACGAAGCAGGGGTTTTTTGCGGAGGCTGCCATGAAAATGGCAGGAAGAGAAGGAGAACGATATGAAAGCATCAAAGGTATTTTTGCTGGCCGCGCTGTGTCTGGCCCTGACGGCTTGCGGGGCGCCGAAAAACGAAGCATCGAGTGAAGCATCCCAGTCGGAAGCGGCTTCGTCGGTGAGCACAGAGGAGAAAACGGACGAAGCGTCCAGTGAGGGGGCAAAGGAAGCCGCGGCAGAGGCTGATTTTGAGGTTGCCGAGGTCGAAGGCGGAGTTGAGATTACCAAGTACGTCGGCGCCGGCGGCACGGTAGTGATTCCGGAGACGATCGGCGGCAAGACCGTTGTCCGTCTCGCATCCGGACTGTTTCGCAGCGCCACGGAGGTCGAAGAGGTTGTCATGCCCGATACGGTGACGGCAATCGGCGATAATCTGTTCTCGGCGAGCACGGTTTCGGCGGTCACGCTGAGCAAAAATCTGAAGGTCCTTTCCGATCGCACGTTCTTTGGCGCGAAGCGTATTTCGACCATCGTTCTTCCGGAAGGGATGGAAGAGATTGGAAATGGTGCGCTGACTTCCTTATCCGGTCTGAAGGAAGTTGTCGTTCCTTCGACGGTGGCAAAGATCAGCGCGCAGACGTTGGCATTTTGCCCGTCGGACTTAGTCGTCAAGGGTGCTGCAGGCTCGGCGATTGAGACTTATTGCAAAGACAACGGACTGACGTTCGAAGCGCAGTAGAAATGCCGCGGCGCATCCGCGGTCCTGCGCGGCGTGCGGCTTTAGCGAGACAGTAAAAGCCCTGTACCGGCCGGTACAGGGCTTTTTGTCTGTTTCAAAAGGGGCGCGTCCTTAAAAGATATGCTTCGGGAGCGCAAATGGGAGCGTGATGTTCAGCGCGAAAAGCGGAGCAGAACGCGGTCAAAAAAACGTACCAGACCCAAACGCCAGCAGAGGAGCCATGCTCCGACGACGCCGATGCCGGCCTGAACAATTTCGAAGGGCAGCCCGATTACGGCTGCGGCGACGGAGCCGTACATATAGGCCCTCGCGATGGAATAACCGGTGAGCATGAGGAGTGCGCCGATGAAAAAGCTGATGGCCGAACCGATCTCCGGGCGCTGGGGGCAGAGGCGTCTTGACAAGTAGGCGATGGCTGCGGCCTGAATGCCATGCACGGCCAGGGAAATGAACATCCAGGGCGGGAAGAAGAGGAAATCGCCGATGAATGCGCCGACGCCGCCGATGCAGAAGGCCGCTAAGGGGTCTGCGAGTAAGAATGCGGCGGAGCAGATGACAACGTCGTTTAGAAAGATTTTGCCTCCGGGAAAGGGGATGCCAAAGCAGCTCAAAAGTACGTTCAGCGCGAGAAAGAGCGCTGTAATGGACAGTCCGAAAGCGGAACGCATAAATGATTTATTTTGCATAAAAGCCTCTCCTGTTTCAGTCGATAAATGGAGTATAGCACCAAAGCGGTGTGGTGACAAATACGCGAAAAGGAGTGACAAATACGCGAAAAGGAGGGTGTGGCATGTCCAAAGGAGCGTGGGATGACTGAAGGAGACATGAGCCGCGCGGGAGGTGCAGCCGGCGGCGATAATATGAGTGGCGGCAAAGGGGGCAGATTTGATATCATCTAAAGGAAGCGAAGAGCGTTCAGCTCAGGATGGGAGGAAGGCGATGACGGGATCGTCACAAGTGTCAAATCGAAGAGAGCAGCAGTTTTTGGGACGTGATCCGATCGGACGGTTGATTTTTCGATTTGCGATACCGTCGATCATCAGCATGATGGTCAACGCGGCATACAATATTACCGATCAGATCTTTATCGGGCAGCAGGTGGGCATGCTCGGCAATGCCGCGACAAACATCGCCTTTCCCATGACGACGCTGACCATTGCGCTGTCCCTCTTAATGGGGATTGGGACGGCCGCGAATCTCAATATCAGCATCGGCGCACAGCGCCCTGAGGAGGGAATCAGGTACGTCGGTACGGGGCTTACCCTGACGGCGATTCTGAGCGTATGCCATCTTCTCGTCCTGGTGCTGTTTCAGGAGCCGCTGCTCTATCTCTGCGGCGTGACCTCCGAGATCCTGCCGTATGCACGAGACTATTTTTCGCTGACGGCATTGGGCTTGCCGCTGCTGCTCTTCAGCAATGCCTCGAGCAATATCATCCGCGCCGACGGAAGTCCGACCTATTCGATGTTCTGCGTCGTGACGGGCGCTCTTGTCAATGTCGTTCTGGATGCGCTCTTTATGCTCGTCTTTCACTGGGGGATTCGCGGCGCTGCGGCAGCGACATTGATCGGTCAGGCGCTTTCCTTTTTCCTGTGCGTGATCTACTTTCCCCGATTTCGGAGCGTGAAGCTTTCCGGACGGGCATTTGGCATTCGCCTCCGCTACGCGCTGTCGATTGTGCAAACCGGACTTTCCGGGGGTATCAATTTGGGCGTGATGATGCTCGTTAACATCGTCATGAATCGTACGCTGAGCCACTATGGCGCTTTGTCGCCGTTTGGGCGGGAGATACCGCTGGCGGTCTCGGGTGTTATCGCCAAGCTCAACAGCATTTTGTCCGCATTCTCGGTCGGCCTGGCACAGGGCTGTCAGCCCATCTGGGGGTACAACTACGGAGCGGGCAAAATTCATCGCGTCAAGGAGACCTATCTAAAGGCCGCATCGGTTGCACTCGGCGTCAGCATGAGCGCCTTTTTCCTCTTTCAGCTTTTTCCGCGTCAAATTGTCTCCATCTTTGGCGGCGGTGAAGAAAACTACTTCATTTTTGCGGAGCGTTATATGCGCATTTTTATGGCGCTGGTCGGTGTTTTTGGCGTGCAGCCATTGTCGGTGACCTTCTTTAGCGCGACAGAGAACATCCGCCAGGGCGTTTTCCTGTCCATCACAAAACAGGGTCTTGTTCTGCTGCCCCTTCTTCTGCTCCTGCCGAGGCGAATGGGGCTGGACGGCGTGCTGATCGCAGGGCCTGTTTCCGATTGCATTGCGTTTCTTTTATCCGTGAGCCTGGTCCTTTTCAGCTTTCGGAGGATGGCGGACAGGGCTGACGCGCGGGCGGCGAAGAAGGGGGACGGTGATGAACGGTATCTTTGAATATGAACGAAAGGGAAGACTGAGTCCGGCTCGGCGCATTGTCCTGATGAGCGGTTCTCCGAGGCGGCAGGCGCTCTTACAGGAGTTGCATCCCCGCATCGCGCAGGTGAGCGTGGCGGAGCGGGCTATTCAGGAGCGGTTTTTCGAGGAAAATCGCCAGAGACCCTTTTTGGAGCGGGCCGCCCGGACGTGCTGCGAGCTTGCGCGGGCAAAGTCGGGAGACGAGCGAGAGGAAGAAAGCCTCTACATTTCCGCGGACACAATGGTGCTGCACCATGATGAAATCTATAACAAGCCCCTCGATGAACAGGATGCCTATCGGATGCTGTATTCCTATTTCGGGCAGGTACATCACGTCGTGACGGCGGTCTGCCTTCGCGAAGGGGCGAATTATGAGCTCTTTTACTCACTGACGGCCGTTCGGTTCGTCGCGCCGTTTGAGAAGCTGTCGCAGGAGCTATGGCGCTACATTCAAAGCGGCGGGCCGATGGATAAGGCCGGAGCCTACGGAATTCAGGAGATTCCGTGCGCTTGGGTCGAAAAAATAGAAGGGGATTACGAGACGATTATCGGACTGCCCGTTTCGGAGGTCATCAAACGCATTTCAATGAAGGGAGAAGGAAATTGATGAAGGAATTTACGCTGAATATGCCGGACGGCATGCCCTTGTCCGTGGCGTTGTTTGAGGCGGCCGAACCGAAGGCGCTGATTCAGATCATCCACGGAGCAAAGGAGCACAAGGAACGCTACTACGGTATGAGCCGTTTTTTCAACGAGCAGGGCTATACCGTTCTTCTTTCGGATAATCGCGGACACGGACGCTCCGTTAATGAAGCTTTTCCTCTGGGGCACATGGAGGGCGTCGAGCAGCTCGTAACGGATCAGCTTCACCTGACACACTATCTGAAGGATCGGGCGCCCGGCAAACCGCTCTTTTTGTACGGACACTCGTTTGGCACGCTGATCGCCCGCTGCTATCTGCAAAAACACGACGACGAAATCGATAAGCTTTTGATGAGCGGCGCGGCAAACTATCTGCCGCTGTCGGGAATCGGATTGATTTTGGGCAGCCTCTTTGCAGCCTTTAAGGGCAAAAAAGGAGTAAGCCCCTTTCTCGAACGCCTGTCGGGGCTGGATGGAAGGGACATCAGCTGGGTCGTGAAGAATGAGACGGAACGCAAGGCCTATCAGGAGGATCCGTACTGCGTGGGCTATCCGTATACGATCGGTGCGCTTCGAACGATCTCGCAGGCGGATCACGAGCTGAAACAGTTCGCACATTATCGCTGCAAAAATCCCGCACTGCCTGTTTTGAGCCTGTCCGGCGAGGAGGATCCGATTACGGGCGGCGAAAAAGGACTGCGCGACACCCTGGCCAATTTGTCCCGAATCGGCTATCAGAATATTCGCCGCAGGGTGTATCCGGGAATGCGCCATGAAATTCATCACGAGCACGGATGTGAGCAGGTATATCGGGATATGGTGGCCTTTTTTGAAGGAGCAGAGGAGAAGGGGCATGAGTGAAAAAGAAAAAATGCTGGCGGGCGATCTGTATTGGGCCGGAGCGGATGAATTGAAAGAGATGCGCCATCAGGCGAGAGAGCTGATACGTCAATACAATCAATCCGCACAGGATGATGAAATGGGGCGTCAATCCATTTTGGCACAGCTGTTCGGCGCCGTCGGTGACAACGCGGTGATCGAGGTGCCGTTTCATTGTACTTATGGGCAGCACATTTCCGTCGGAGCGCATTTTCGCGCGGGCGCAGACTGCCTGATGGTCGACGCCTGCCCGATTGTCATCGGACACGATGTCGTGCTGGGGCCCCGGGTTATTCTGACGACAGATGCCTGTCCGGTCGATGCGGCCGTTCGGCGACGCGATCTGGCGATTGGCGATGAAATTCGCATCGGCAGCAACGTATGGATCGGCGCGAATGTCGTAATCAATCCCGGCGTGACGATCGGCGCGGGCGCCGTCATTCAACCGGGCTCCGTGGTGGTGAACAATATCGCGGAGCGCGTCATTGCCGGCGGAAATCCGTGCAAGGCCATCCGCAAAATCGATGCGTCGGACGAGGAGCTCTGGACGGAGCGCGCCTGTGAATGGGAGATGGGCGGTTGACGCCGGCGAGAATGAAAGTATTTTCACAAAACTCGTGATATAATGAAAGAGATTCAGAATGTATAGGGGGAGAGCAGAATGAGCTACGAATTTCGTGTAACCTCAAAGTATGATGAGGTTGCCTACAAGGCGCTGGCGGAAGCCTCGTGGACGTTATTCCGAAAGCACCGAATGGTGACGCAGGCATTTCCGGTCATGCTGACGATGGCGTTCATGATCGCCGTGTCCGTAATCATGCGGTACAACGAATACGGAAATATCGGCCTCTGGGTCGGAGGGGGCGCGGTGGCCTTTCTTCTCGCCGCGATGCCGCTGAGTGTGTATAACGGAAAGCGGCGGATCTATAAAAAATCCGTCAGGGAAGCTCAGGAGCGAGGCCTCTTTCCCGTTGATATCGAATTTTTCTTCCGCAGCAACGGGATTTACACCAGGGCGGGCGAGCGCGAGGAGGTCATTCGGTACAGCAAGGTAACGGAGCTGGTGGCTCTGGGGGATTGGCGGTTTATCTTCTTCGGCGTGGGCGCGTACATCGTGCATGCCTCCGGCTTTGAAAAACCGGAGGAGCTGGAGCACTTTGACCGGTTTATTGTCGAGTGCTGCGGGCGCCCCTTCCTGAAGATGAAGGGAAAAGGCCCGCAAAGATAGTCCGAGGAAAGGAGCGCATGATCATGCCAAAGAATGAAAGCGGCGTTATGTCTTTGCTGCGCGGCAGTACGGCAGAAATCAATTCCCAGCTGAGCGATATCTTTAACAGTATTTACGACGGGCTGTATATTACCGATGGACATGCCGTGACGATTCTGATCAATGAGGCGTACCAGAAAATTTCCGGGCTGACAGCGAAGGACGTGCTGGGACGGAACATGCAGGATATCGTCTCGGACGGCCTCATTGATCGCTCGGGCACGCTTTATGTGTTGGAGCGCCGGATGCCGGTGACGATGAATCAGACCTTTCGGACGGGGAAAAAAGCGCTGATTACGAGCAAGCCCTGCTTTGACGAGAACGATCAGATCGTCATGGTGATTACGGTTGTCCGCGATATGACGGAAATCTACGATCTGGAAGCGCGCTATCGGGAAAATGAGGCGCGCCATCAGTCGGCGATGAGCTTTGTTCAGCGGAATCAACGTTCGCTGACCAACATGATCGCGACCGATCCTCAGACGCAGGCGACGCTTCGAATTGCCCGGAAGGTGGCCGCTTTGGACAGTACGGTGCTGCTTCTGGGAGAAACCGGCGTCGGCAAGGAGCTTTTTGCGCGCTATATCTACGAGAATTCGCTGCGTTCCGATAAAAACTATATCGGGATCAACTGCGGCGCAATTTCGCCGACCCTGATCGAAAGCGAATTGTTCGGCTATGAAAAGGGCGCCTTCACCGGAGCGAGTAAAGAGGGGAAGATGGGCATCTTCGAAAGCGCGGATAAGGGAACGGTTTTTCTGGACGAAATCGGCGATTTGCCGATGGATATGCAGGTGCACCTGCTTCGCGTATTACAGGAGATGCAGGTGAAGCGCGTCGGAAGCGTCAAAAGCATTCACGTCAACGTCCGGATCATCGCGGCGACAAACCGGGATTTGTGGGAGATGGTGAAGGGAAAAACCTTCCGAGAGGATCTGTACTACCGGCTCAACGTCGTGCCCATTACCATCCCGCCGCTCCGGGAGCGCCGGGAGGATATTATTCCGCTCATGGAAAGCTTTTTGGTCGACGTCAACAAAAAGTACCGCTTCCAGCGCCATTTTTCAGAGGCCGCAAAGGACAAGATGTATCATTACAGCTGGCCGGGCAACGTGCGCCAGCTCAAGAATGTCGTGGAGCAGGCCGCGATCCTCTGCGAGGAGGACTGTATCCAGCCGGCGGATCTGCCAATCGCTTTCCATTCGCGGAAAGGAGTCGAGTCGTTTTCACTGAATTCGAACATGAACCTCAAAGAGGAGCTGGCGCGTTTGGAATGGGAATATATCCGGCGTGCGTACGAAAAACACGGCACGGTCCGGGCCGCAGCGGCGAGCCTGTCGATGGACGCCGCAACGTTTGTTCGAAAGAGAAAACGTTATGGAGAGATGTTTCAAAAATGAAACTTTGTTTTAATTATGAAACAGCGAGCTGCAAATGACATCTTTCTGCGCCCGTGTGTGGGGGAAACGAAAATAACGGCGATTTTGATTCAAAAATGAAACAAAGCGGCAAAAAAGCATCTTTTTCGGAAAGCACCGAGCCCTTGTAAACACGGGGATCGCGTGCTTTTTTTGATTTGGCATGCTTCTTGCTTAATATATAGATGAGGTGAGTAGATCCATGTCGGCCGACACTAAAAGCGAAAACCCATAATAAGAATAAGGTAGGGAGGAACTCAGTATGGCTAATGAACAAAAAGACTTCCACAGTCGCTATCGTAAGTATGGTGAGGAACAGCCGTATTGGAAATTAGGTATTTTTAAGGTGCGTTTACCGATTGTCCACTACGCATGGTCCTTCCCGGAAATGTTTCAGGCATTCTTTATGTGCGCGACTTGCTTGGGCGCGATTCCGGTATTGACCGAGGTTCTTGGAGTCAGCTACGACATTGCCCTTTCGATGGTCATTGTCAACGGATTTTTCTATACGATTCATGTATTACTCGGCGACCCGGTCGTTCCTGGGTGGGTTACTCCGGCAGTTCCGCTGATCACCGCGTTCCTGACGGAAGGCTTTGAAATCGGGCCGGCGCGTACGCAGGCGTTGATTGCGGTTCAGGTTTGTTTGGGTCTCATTTTTATCATTTTTGGTATTACTGGTTTGGGCGGAAAGATGATCAAGATCGTTCCGAACTCTGTAAAAGCAGGTGTTTTGATGGGCGGCGGTATCGCTGCGGTTCTCGGTGAGTTCAAGGCGGGCGGACGCTTTGATACATACACGGTTTCGGTTGTCGTCGGTGTATTGATCGCATATTTCTGCCTGTTCAGTCCGATTTGGGCGGCAATGCGCCGTAAGAACAAGTTCATCGATATGATTGGTAAATTCGGCATGCTTCCCGCGATCATTATCGCGATTATCGTCGGACCGCTGGCTGGTGAAATCGCCGTTCCGGATGTACAGTGGTGGCCGCTGTTCAAGGTGCCTGAATTCGGCAATATGTGGAACCAGCTGTCGCCGTTTGTGATCGGATTCCCGAGCGCAGAGGTATGGATGAAGGCGATCCCGGTAGCAGTCGTTACCTACATCATCGCGTTCGGTGACTTCGTCACTTCGGAAGCGCTGATCACTGAGGCGGACGAGGTTCGTCAGGACGAGAAGATCGACTTTAACGCGAACCGCTCGAACCTCATCAGCGGTATCCGTAACGTTGCTATGGCGTTGTCGGGTTCTGCGTACACACAGATGTGTGGACCTTTGTGGGCTGCCGTTACAGCTGCGGTGTCGCAGCGTTATAAAGAAGGACCAAAGGCCATGGATTCGATCTATAGCGGCTGCGGTTCCTTCCGTATCACGACATTCTTTGCGGTTGCATTTATGCCGTTCTCCTCGCTGCTGCAGCCCGTGCTGCCGGTTGCGCTGTCGTTGACGCTATTGGTACAGGGCTACATCTGCACGCAGCTTGCGATGACGATGTGTACAAGCAATGTTGAGCGTGGTATCTGCGGCGTTATGGGTGCGGTTCTTGCAACGCGCGGCGCTGCTTGGGGATTGGTTGTTGGTTTGATTCTCTTCTTCCTCATGCTGGAAAAGAAGCAGAAGGCGGAGAGAGCGTAATTACATCGTAATTACATTTTGGAAGTTGCGTTTCGCAGATTCCTAACGCGTATGGACGCGATTCTATATAGAAAGGAGGTGCTATCTTACCTTAGATTTTGTAGAACGAGTCACGTATTATGAATCACTTGCAGAAAAACATTACGAACGAAGAAAGGAAGTAATATCATGACTTTAATGACTGGTGAACAGTATATTGAGAGTATCCGCAAAATTAATATGGAAATCTACCAATTTGGTAAGAGAGTTGAGAATCCGGTAGACGATCCTATTCTTCGCCCTTCGCTGAATTCGGTTCGCGCTACATATGATCTGGCACAGATGCCGGAGTATCAGGATTTAATGACGGTTGTTTCTCCGGAGACGGGTGAACGCATCAACCGCTTTACACATATTCATCGCAGCACGGAAGACCTGAGAAACAAGGTTAAAATGCAGCGTTTGCTCGGTCAGAAGACCGCCGCTTGCTTCCAGCGCTGTGTTGGTATGGATGCGTTTAACGCTGAATATTCGACCACCTATGAAATCGACAAGAAGTACGGCACCAGCTATCACGAGAACTTCAAGAAGTTCATGTTCTACTGCCAGGAGAACGACCTGACGGTGGACGGCGCGATGACGGACGTCAAGGGCGACCGTTCGAAGGCGCCGCATGCACAGGATGATCCGGATATGTTCCTGCGCGTCGTTGAGCGCCGTGAAGACGGCGTCGTCGTCTGCGGTGCGAAGGCACACCAGACCGGTATCATCAACAGCCACGAAGTCATCGTCATGCCGACGCAGTCCATGGGTCCGGATGACAAGGACTACGCGATCTCCTTCGCAGTGCCTCTGGACACGAAGGGGCTGTTCATGATCATCGGACGTCAGAGCTGTGACACCCGTAAGATGGAGAATTATGGAAATATGGACGTCGGAAACGCGGAATTTGGCGGTGTAGAAGCCTTGACCGTGTTCGATCACGTATTTGTTCCGAATGATCGCATCTTCCTGAACGGCGAAACCGAATTCGCCGGCATGCTCGTTGAGCGCTTTGCCGGATATCATCGCCAGAGCTACGGCGGCTGCAAGGTCGGCGTGGGCGATGTCCTCATCGGTGCGGCGGCCGTTGCTGCCGATTACAACGGCGCAAACAAGGCGAGCCACGTAAAGGATAAGCTCATCGAAATGACGCACCTCAACGAGACGCTGTTCTGCTGCGGTATCGCTTGCTCGGCAGAAGGTGTTCCGACGGAGAGCGGCAACTACCAGATCGACCTGCTGCTGGCGAATGTCTGCAAGCAGAACGTCACGCGCTTCCCGTATGAGATCGTCCGCCTGGCTGAAGATATCGCCGGTGGTCTGATGGTTACGGCTCCGTCCGAAGCGGACTTCCGTGATCCGAAGCTCGGGCCCGTCATCGACAAGTATCTGCGCGGCGTCTATGCAGTCTCCACGGAGAACCGTCTCCGCATCCTGCGTTTGATCGAGAACCTGTCTCTTGGCACGGCAGCTGTCGGCTATCGTACCGAGTCCATGCACGGCGCCGGATCGCCGCAGGCACAGCGCATCATGATTTCCCGTCAGGGCAATCTGGCACACAAGAAGGAACTGGCGAAGGCGATCGCACACATCGAAGAGTAATCGCTCGTTACGATCGTAAGAAAAGAAGATTCGAGGGGCGGCGGGGTTCCGCCGCCCCTCGATTTATCTGAGGAACAGATAAGGAGAGCTCCACCGTGTACGATGAATTGGAAAAGGTGTTGGACGAATACGTGCGTCCACTCTTGAAAGCACATGGCGGCGATATGCAGGTGTTGGACTTTACGGACGGTATTCTCCGTTTCAAGCTGCAGGGGCAGTGTTCAGGATGCCCGGCAGCCGATTTAACGACGGAAGAGTTGATTCAGGGCGAGCTTGCGGAGCATATGCCCGAAGTAAAGCAGGCCGTCCTGGTCAATGAGGTCAACGAAGATCTGATGAACCAGGCACGCGAGCTGTTGAAGATGCGCCATGAGCAATAAGGTTCAGGTCGGCGTTCGCTATTGCGGAGGCTGCAATCCCCGATATGACCGCGTAGCCGTGATCAAGCGTCTGGCGGCCTTGCTGCCGGAGGTCGAGTTCGTAACGGCGCAGTCGGGTACGGCGTATCCGGCGGTAGTGGTCGTTGCAGGGTGCATGACCGACTGTGCGAGGACGGACGACATCGCGGTGCCGTCGGGACATATGGCGCGCGTGCGGGGCTGGGAGGATCTGCTGCCCACCCGCGATTTTCTGAAAAACGCGTTGGCGGAAAAAGAGGAATGCACGCTTACACCGGATGAGGTAAAAGCGATTTTGCCGCACCGGGAACCGATGCTGTTTATTGACTCCGTGAAAAAGCTCATTCCGGGGGTTGAGGTGACGGCGACGTATGAGGTGCGCAGGGATCTGGACGTGTTTCGGGGGCACTTCCCGGAGAAGCCGGTATTTCCGGGCGCCCTGACCGTTGAAGCGATTGCGCAGGCAGCGGATATTCTGTTGCTTTCGTTGGAGCGGTATCGGGGGAAAACACCCTTGTTTATGGGCATTCGCAAGGCGAATTTTCGAAAAATCATTGAACCCGGAGCGGTCATGGAAATCTATGGGACGCTTCAGGAGGAACGGTTTGAGCTGGGCTGGGCGACCTGCCGTGGACAAGTTTTTGTGGAAGGCGAGCTAATGGCCGATGCAGAAGTGATTCTTGCTTTACGGTGAGTTGAAGGGCACAGTAAAAAAATAAAAAAAGGAGTATGTTGTTATGTCAGATTGGAAAGCTTATTATCAAGAACATTTGACGACCGCAGAAGAAGCCGTGAAGAAGATCAAATCCGGCGATCGAGTTGTGTTGGCACACGCCTGTGGCGAACCGATGCACTTAGTAGACGCGATGGTGGCAAATGCTGACGCATACGAAAACGTTGAGATCGTCCACATGGTCGCAATGGGTAAGGGCGAATACTGCCAGCCGGAGTATGCGAAGAATTTCCGTCACAATGCATTGTTCGTCGGCGGAAGTACGCGTGAAGCTGTTGCATCGGGCCGCGGCGACTATACCCCGAGCTTTTTCTTTGAAATTCCCCGTTTATTCCATACCACACTGCCGATCGACGTCGCGCGCGTAACCGTCACGCCGCCGGACGAAAACGGCATGTGCTCTCTGGGCGTATCGGTCGATTATACGCAGGAAGCGATCAAGTCGGCGAAGCTCGTTATCGCCCAGGTCAACAAAGAGATGCCCTGGACGGGTCCGAACAGCACTGTCTCGGTCGAGGATCTGGACTGCATCGTCGAGTATGACTGCCCGCTGATCGAGCTTGCACCGCCGAAGATCGGTGAGATCGAAAAAGCGATCGGCGAGAACTGCGCTTCGCTGATTCCGGATGGCGCTACGCTGCAGCTGGGAATCGGCGCGATTCCGGATGCCGTTCTTCTCTTCCTGAAGGACAAGAAGGACCTCGGAATTCACTCCGAAATGTTCTCGGACGGCGTGGTCGAGCTGGCCAATGCCGGTGTTGTCAATAACAGCAAAAAAACATTGCATCCGGGAAAATTTGTGGTAGCATTCTTAATGGGCACCAAGAAGCTGTATGACTTTGTAAATCACAATCCGGATGTCGATATGAGACCGGTGGACTATGTCAATAATCCGTACGTCATCGCTCAGAACGACAACCTGATTTCCGTAAACTCCTGCGTACAGGTCGATTTGATGGGTCAGGTCGCATCGGAGACGATCGGACTGAAGCAGATCTCCGGCGTGGGCGGACAGGTTGATTTCGTGCGCGGCGCATCGGCCAGCAAGGGCGGCGTTTCCATTATGGCAATGCCGTCGACCGTAAAGGGCAAGATCTCCAAGATCGTTCCGCTGCTCGATGAAGGCGCTGCGGTCACGACCAGCCGCAATGACGTGGACTATATCGTCACGGAGTATGGCGTTGCCCACCTGAAGGGAGAAACCCTCAAACAGCGTGCTCGTAATCTGATCAACATTGCACACCCGGATTTCCGCGAAGAATTGAAAGCGGAATTTGAGAAGCGCTTCCACTGCGAATTCTAAGAAGAGAATGCAGGATTCGAGGATGAGCCGCAAGAATCTGTCGAAATGAGGAGAAGGTAATGACAAATCTTGAGAAATTCGAACAAATCTTTTTGAGAAGCTTTCCGATCAGCAAGGAAGACATTCCGACGCTGAAATATCGTGGAATTAAGGAATGGGACTCCGTAGGGCACATGGATCTGGTCAGCCTGGTTGAGGAGACCTTCAAGGTCAGCTTCAGTACGATGGATGTATTGGAGTTTTCCACGTTTGAAAAGGGAAAAGAGATTCTCGAAAAGTACGGCGTAGAAATCTGAGATCCTGCGGTGGATATTGCAAGATGGACGGATCCGATCACCGAAAGCAATTCGTACTATCTGGCGGAGGAAGGGGCGTGTATCGTCATCGATCCCAACGATCCGACGGAGCCGATCGCGTTGCTTCGGGAACGAGGCTGGAATCCGGAGTGGATATTATTAACGCATGAGCACTGCGACCACATGCTCGGTCTGGAGCCCCTTCGGGCGGCCTATCCACAGGCCAGAGTGCTGGTCAATGACGTTTGCAATGCGGGAATTCAGAATAAGCGGCTGAACATGTCGTCGATGATGGAGGTGTATCTCACCTTTTCCGGTCATCCCGGCATTACCTACCCGCCCTTTGTCTGCCGGCCAGCGGATATTCTCTATCATGAAACCTGTGCGTTTTTCTGGAGGGGACACGAATTTCGGTTCGTGTCCCTTCCGGGACATACGCCGGGCAGTGCGGGGATTTTCGTCGACGAGCAGCATTTTTTTTCGGGAGATTATCTGCTTCCGAATCGGGAGGTGATCCTGCGCCTGCCGGGAGGAAGCGAATCGGATTACCGCGAGATCACGGAGCCCTTTTTGGCCCGATTGCCGAAGGGACTGAACATCTATCCGGGGCATGGTGATCCCTATGTGCTGTCGTAACACGCGGCGATTTGGGGAAGACGGTATATGAATCGCAGGAAAGAGCGAATGGAGGGGCTTATGGATTTGACGTCGTTGCTTCAGAAAAAGCCGTATTCGCTGAATAAGGAGCAAAAGGCGGCGCTGTACGCCGAGACAATGAGTGAGCGAACGCAGTTTCACCGGACGCATTGCGCGGAATACGGCAGACTGCTGCGTGCCTTCGGAGTGCCGGAGGGGGCAAGGCTGACGGCGGAAAGCGTACCGGCGCTTCCGGTGTCCATTTTTAAGGAACGGGAGCTTCAGAGCGTTGCCGAAGAGGACGTTTTTAAGACGCTGACCTCCTCGGGAACGACGGGACAAAGCGTATCCCGTATTTTTCTGGATGCGGAAACCGCAGCCAATCAGCAGAAGGTGCTGTACCGCATTGTTTCGGACTTCGTCGGAGAGGAGCGCATCCCTTATCTCGTGCTCGATACAAAAAAAACGCTCCGCGACCGCAAAATGTTTTCGGCGCGCGGCGCGGGAATTTTGGGTTTTTCACTGATGGCGTCCAAAACGTGCTACGCATTGGACGAAAATATGGAACTGGATCTGGACGCCGTGCAGTCGTTTTTAGCAGAGCATGCGGGCGGTCCGGTCTTTTTATTTGGCTTTACGTTTATTATTTTCAAGCATTTTTTGCGCGTATTAGAGGAAAAAAAGATCACGCTGTCGATCCCTCAGGGGATTCTGATTCACGGCGGCGGGTGGAAAAATCTCATCAACGAAGCCGTATCGCCGGAGGAGTTCAAGGCGCGAGTGGAAGCGGCGACGGGCATTACGCGCGTGAGCAATTATTACGGGATGGCGGAGCAGACGGGCTGCATCTACATGGAATGCCCGGAGGGGCATTTGCACGCGAGCATATTTTCGGACGTCGTCGTGCGCAATCCGGAAAATTTTGAGCCCTGTGCCGTAGGGGAGCACGGCGTGGTGCAGGTTCTTTCGCCGCTGCCGGGCTCGTATCCCGGACATTCCCTGCTGACGGAAGATATGGGCGTCCTCCTCGGAGAAGACGACTGTCCCTGCGGACGCCTTGGAAAATATTTTGCCATTACGGGACGAATCCCGAAGGCCGAGGTGAGGGGGTGCAGCGATACCTATGAAGGATAAGCAAATGCTTCTGGCCGGCGTATGGGAGCCGGAACGAATCCCGTGGCCCGTGTTTTCGGACGCGGCCGTAGATTTTCTGGCGGCGCTTTCGGAGGAGATTTTGCATTCGCCGCTCCGCCGGACGCCCGAAATCGCGGCATTTGGCTTTTGGTGCCGTCGGGCACGCCTAGAACAGCTGAAAAGGCGGCATGAGTGCGCGCAGGAGCGTATGGGACGCGGCGTAGTCTTTCACATTGCGCCCTCCAATGTGCCGATGATGTTTGCCTACACCTATGCAATCGGCCTTCTTGCGGGCAATGCCAACATCGTCCGCTTGTCGGATCGCAGCCCCGAGGAGAGCCTGTCGCTGTGCCGCGTCATGTACACCGTTTTGCAGCGCCCCGAATTTTCGGGCGTTCGGCAGCGAACGGCCTTGATTCGCTATCCGAGAGAGGATGCGATTACGGCGGAATACGTGGCGCACTGCGATGCGCGTGTGGTCTGGGGCGGCGATGCAACCGTGCGAAGTCTTCGGGCGATGCCGATGCCGGCGCACGCTGTGGAGCTGACCTTTCCGGATCGCTGGTCGCTGGCCTGCTTCAGTCGGCGTTCGATGAGCGAGAAAACGGAAGACGAGCTGAGGGAACTTGCGCACCGCTTTTACAACGACACGTACCTGATGGACCAGAACGCCTGCTCGAGCCCGCAGCTCATCGCGTGGGTAGACGACGGCGGCCCGGAGGAGACCCGGGAGCGGTGGTGGCGCGCCGTGGCCGAGGAGGCCGTCCGCGAGTACGATCTCAGTGCGTATCGCGTGGCGCGGAAATACGAGCGGCTTTGCCTTGCCGTGATGGATGAACCGAACGTGGCGCGCGTTACGCGCTACTGCGGCAACCGGCTGTATGTCGCCTCGCTGTCGGGACTTCCCGAGCAGCCGGTGGATCGCCTGCGGGGCGGCTTTGGCTTTTTCTTTGAAGCCGAGGTGGAATCGCTGCGCGTGCTGCTGCCGCTGCTGGGGGAAAAGGTACAGACGCTGTGTGTGGAGGGCTTCGATAAGGAGGCGCTGATTCGGGAGCTCGTGGAAAATCACGTTTTAGGTGTTGACCGCATTGTCCCGCTGGGACAGGCGATGGAAATGGATACCGTTTGGGATGGAAAGGATCTGATTGCGTCGCTGTCTCGAATGATACAGTAAGGAGGAGCAGATGGAGCTGTTTAGCCAACGCGGAGCGGATTTGAAAAAAAACGTAGCGCTGCTGGATGACGGTACGGCCATCGCCTATGAGGAAATCGTCCGCATAGCGCAAAGGCTGCGCCCTTATCTGGAGCGAAAGCTCGTATTTTTGCTTTGTCAGAACACGCCGGGGACGCTTCTGGGCTACCTCAGCTGTTTGCAGGTCGGCGCAGTGCCGCTGCTGCTGGATGCACACATCGCGCCGGAATTGCTGGCGCATTTGGCATCGATTTATCACCCGGCCTATTACTATGTGCCCGACGACTTAGCGGAGGCGACGAGGGCGCAGCTGCCGAAAAACGCGCCGTGTGAGAAGGTTTGGGACAGCGAGCTCCTTTCCTCCGGAGAAGAGGGGCCGCAGCTTCACCACGATTTGGCGCTGCTTTTGACGACGTCCGGAAGCACGGGCAGCCCAAAGCTGGTTCGGCTGACGCGGCGCAATCTGGAAGAAAATACGCGTTCCATCGTTTCGTATTTGGGGATCACGGAGGCGGATCGACCGATTACGATGTTGCCGATGAGCTATTCGTACGGCATGTCGATTATCAACACCCACGTGTGGTGCAACGCGACCATTTTACTGACCCGGTACGATTTGATGACGCTTGAATTCTGGCGGCGCGTGAAGGAGGAAGGGGCGACCTCGCTCGCAGGAATCCCCTACACCTATCGCATGCTCAGCCGCCTGGGGCTTACGGAAATGGAGCTGCCCGCACTGAATACGCTGACGCAGGCCGGCGGCAAGCTGCCGCTTGAGCTTCATCAGAAATTCGGCGCGTGGAGCCTCCAAACCGGGCGGCGCTTTTTCGTCATGTATGGTCAGACAGAGGCCGCGCCGCGAATGGGGTATCTTCCGCCGGATAAGACGCTGGAAAAGTGCGGCAGTCTCGGCATCGCGGTGCCGGGCGGCATATTGAGACTGATGGATGACGCGGGGCGGGAAATCACGCAGCCCGATGTCGTCGGGGAATTGGTGTATTTCGGCGCAAACGTCTCCTTTGGCTATGCGCAGGAGGCGGGGGATCTGGCCAAGGGTGATGAATTTCACGGCGTCCTGCACACCGGGGATATGGCGCGGCGGGATCGCGAGGGCTATTTTTACATTGTCGGGCGGAAAAAGCGCTTTATCAAGGTGTTTGGCAATCGCGTCAATCTCGACGATGCGGAACGCATGCTGAGCGCGGCTTTTCCTGGTGCAAATTTTGCCTGTGTGGGGCGCGACGACGAGCTCATCGCTTACACGGATGCGCGAACCGAGGCGGAATGGGATGAGATGCGCGACTATTTGCAGCGCGTGACCAATCTTCCGGGAAAAGCCTTGGCGCTTCGACCGATTGCCCGTATTCCGGTCAATGAAGCGGGTAAAACGTTGTACAGCCAGCTGCCTGTCGAATAAAGCACTCGAGAAGCGGTCGACCGAATACGTCACTCGGGCGGCTGCGGTCGAACAGGCCGTTCAGGCGGCTGACGGCCGAATAGACCGCGCGGGATACGGTCGCGACAGGACGGGGCAATGGGGCATGCAGTGATGAGGCATGTCCCATTTTTGCAATCAAAGACAGAGAGGATGGGGGCTTTTTATGGCCAAATTGTGGATCGGACAGGCTGCAGCGCCGCAGGAACGGGATCGGATTTTACATAAATTGTTATCCGATTTTTTCTGCGTGCCGGAAGCAGCGCTGATCCTTCGGCGCCCAAACGGGGGCAAGCCCTTTTTCGAAAAGGCGGACGGATGCCATTTCAGCGTTTCGTATTCGGGGGAGTGGATGGCGATTGCCGCATCGGATCAGGAAATCGGCGTCGATATCGAACGCCGCAGAGGGATTTTGACCGGCGCGCTGCGCCGCTGCTTTACCGAGCGGGAGCAGGACTATGTTCAAGGCGATGAACGCCGTTTTTTTGAGCTGTGGACGCAGAAGGAAGCCTATGTAAAGCACTCCGGACAGGGATTGAAGCTCGATTTGCGTCAGGTCTGCCCCCTGAGCGGGGGAAGGGCCGCCGACGCGAACTGGCATACGCTGTGGATGGGCGATCTCTGCATTTCCGTCTACGGACGGCACATCTTTCCTTTTACTGTCGCGTCATTCGCGGTATGATAGAGGGGAGATTGGGAGGGATTATGAAAATATTTGTTATGAGGCACGGCGAAACCGAATCAAACCGAAAGCGGCTGTATCAGGGCAGCTCGGATATTCCGCTGAATGAGAACGGCATTCGGCAGGTCGAATTTGCGCAGGCAAAAATCGGCGCCTTGGCGCAGCGCAGTGATCGGATCTACACCAGCCCTCTTCAGCGCGCGGTAAAAACCTGTGAAATCGTGACACAGGCGCCGCCGGATCGCCTGATCCGCGATGACAGGCTTCGGGAGATGAGCTTCGGCGTACTGGAGATGACGCCTTTTGATATCCACGATCATTCGGAGGGCTCTGTTTTTCAGCCGCTGACCTATCGCCCGCCCGAAGGCGGGGAGCGCTTTGAGGACGTCATCGAGCGCGCGGGCGCTTTTTTGGAGGACGTGAAGCGGGAATCGGCGGAGCAGGTCTTTGTCACCTGTCACGGCGCGCTGATGCGCTGCATGCTCGTCTACATCGGGGAGATTGCACTTTCGCAGGTGTGGGATCAGAAGGTTGAAAACTGTATGATATTTGAACTGGCGTACGACGGGGCGCATTTTTCGCTCGTCGAGGTGCATCATCCGCTGCGGGAGATGCCATGAGAAGCGCGGATACCGCTGCATCGTTATCCGTCGTCAGGAATCCGTAAAACAGGAGAAAGAGGGAAATAGCGTGAACAGTACATTTGTACAGTTGATTCAGCGTCTTTCCGATGCGCGCGGCGCATCCGGCTTTGAACGCGAGGTGGCCGAGCTGCTGCGCGAAGAGACCCGGGACATCGGCGAGGGGACGCGCGATCCGATGAATAATTTTTATGTGGTGCGTTCGGAAAACGCAGGAGGTTTGGACGATCCGAAATCGATCTGGCATAAAGGCGAAAGAAGACTCCGCGTACAGCTCGATGCGCACATGGACGAGGTCGGCTTTATGGTGCAGGCAATTCTGCCGAATGGGACGCTGTGCATGGCGCCGATCGGCGGGTGGGTGGCGTCCAATATTCCGGCGCACCGGGTGCTCGTGCGCAGGCCGGACGGCAGTTACATCAGGGGACTGACGGCGAGCAAGCCGCCGCACTACATGAGCGAGGAGGAACGGAGTAAGGGCGTCAATGTCCAGGACATCGTCGTCGATGTCGGAACATCGAGCTACGAGGAGAGCGTCGCATTAGGGATTGAAATCGGCGAACCGATTGTCCCGGATGTGCGGTGTACGTATGATGAGGAGCGCGGTCTATTTTCAGGAAAGGCCTTTGACTGCCGTTCGGGCTGCGCCGTGATCGTGGAGACGCTGCGCAGACTTCGCGGCGAGCGGCTCGAGGCCGATGTCTTTGCCGCCTTTTCGACGCAGGAGGAGGTCGGCACCCGCGGCGCGGCAGTCACCTGCGAACGCGTGCATCCGGATCTGGCGATCGTCTTTGAAGGCTGCCCGGCGGATGATACATTCCCGCAGAAACATGCACCGCAGACGGCGATGGGACGTGGCCCGATGCTGCGGCACATCGATGCGCGGATGATTACGCATCCTGCATTTCAGCGCTGGGCGCTGCACGTGGCGAAGGAGGCGAACATTCCCGTACAGCGTGCGGTGCGAACCGGTGGGGCAACGAACGGGGCGCCCATTCATTTATCGGGACAGGGCGTGCCGACGATCGTGATCGGCGTTCCGGTTCGCTATATTCACACGCACTACGGAATCGCATCCTATGCCGATCACGAGGCGTCGGTTCGTTTGGCGGTCGAGCTGCTGCGCCGCCTCAATGAGGCGGTTTTCGAAGAGCTGTAACGGAATCTGCCGAAAGCGGTTGAACTCATCGGGAACGTCAGGGGCGTCGCATGCGCAGCGCCCTGTTGTTCACTCATATAAAAAGAGGCGACACAATTCGTGTCGCCTCTTTGTCTGTACCGACCGTCAGCAGGCCGATATCGGATTCAGGAGATTGAACAGCGTTCGCACCTGGACGCCCGTTGCACGCTCGGGCAGGTAGCCCGAGGGCTCGTCCAGGTAGGCGGGGCCGGCGATATCCAAGTGAATCCACGGCGTGCCCTCCTTGATGAAGCTGCCGACAAAAAGCCCGGCGCTGCTGGCGCCGCCAAAGCGGCCTCCGGAATTTTTGATATCCGCGACCTTGGACTTGTTCATTTTGGCGAGCGATTCATCGCCCGGCAGCAGCCAGACCTTTTCTCCGGCGGTATCTGCGGCAGTCCGGAGCTCGGCAAAGAAGGCCTCGTCATTTGTAACGGCGCCGGTGATTTCAGGGCCTAAAGCGACGACACAGGCGCCGGTCAGCGTTGCGAGATCGATGATCCGATCCGCCTTGAGCTGGTGCGTGGCGTAGTATACGGCGTCCGCGAGCGTCACGCGGCCTTCCGCATCCGTGTTGACGATTTCGATGGTCTTTCCGGAGAGGGAGCCGATGATATCGCCCGTCTTATATGCGTCGCCGGAGATGAGGTTTTCGCAGGCCGCGACGACGCCAACGACATTGCAGGGAGCCTTCGCCTTCGCCAACGCGGCGAGCGTCCCGATGACCGTTCCCGCTCCGCCCATATCCGAGTGCATGGTGACCATACCCGAGGGCGTTTTAACGCAGTAGCCGCCGCTGTCATAGGTAATGCCCTTGCCGACGAGTGCGGTGAGCGGCGCGTCCTCTGACGTGCCGCGGTATTCCATGACGATCAGGCGCGGCCGGCGCGCAGAGCCCTGACCGACGGCGAGAAAGGCTTCCATTCCGATCTCGCGGATGGCCTCCTCTTCGTATACGCGCACGTCGACGCCCAGCGGCGTCAGCGCTTCAGACGCGCGCTGCGCCAGTGTTTCGGGATACAGGTAATTTGCCGTTTCGTTGGTAAGATCGCGGGCGAGGAATACGCCGTCCATCATATCGGTGGCGCGCTGAATGCCCTGGCGCAGCTTTTCCTCGGGACCGGCGAACGGATGATAGTGGACCGTAAGCTCCAGCTCGGGTGTCCTTTCGAGGCGGTGCTCAAAGCGGTAAGCAGCATGGCGCAGCCCCTCCAATGCAGCCATCAGCGTCTTCCGATTGCATTTGCCGAGATCGGGCATGTGAATTTCGAGCTCTTTTTCCTTTTTCGTGTCGGCGAGGCGAGCGAGCTGAAAGAACAGATGGCGAAGATTTTCAAAGGATAATTTATCGACGTCGCCCAGACCGACGAAAATATCAGAAGGCCGGTCGATATGCGGCATGTAGAAGAGCTCCCCTTGCTTTGCGGTAAATTCGGCGTGTTCCTGCGCCCATTTTTGTACGGGGTTTTCGGAAGGGCGACCTGCCGGGATCAGAGAGACCTGCGCGCCGCCCGTCGTATGGAGTTCAAAGTGAATCATGGTGCATCCTTTCTATGCCGCTTCTCTTTCCGTAAAAAACCGGTACGGGGCGGCAGTGCATTTTGTTCTATTTTACCCGAGACCAACAGAAAATACCAACCCCGATCTTTTGAGTCGGCGGGACGTGCATAGTATAATAGCGGTGATAAAAAACATCGAGAACGGGCGAGGAAACGGAAGGAGAATGTTATGGCAAGACGGTTGAGCGGAAAAGAGGTCAATGTATTTTTGCAGGAGCAGCTGCGCCCGCGCATTGCCCGTTTAGCGGAGGATGGCATTGTGCCGACGCTGGCGATGGTGCGCGTCGGCGCGGACGGCGCAAATCTGTCCTACGAACGCGGAGCGACGAAACGCCTGAAGGAGCTTGGCGTCGCCCTGCACCCCGTCGTGCCGGACGCCGAAATCGGACAAAGCGAGCTGGAGAAGCAGCTTGCCGCGCTTTCCGAGGATCGGTCGATACACGGAATCCTGTTGCTTCTGCCGCCGAAAAATGATTACAGCGAGGCGCGTCTGCATCAACGGATTGCGCCGCAAAAGGACATTGATGGAGCCCGGTTGGACAGCCTGGGGAAAATTTTGGCGTATGATGCCGACGGGTACGTCAACTGCGCGATCGGCGCGATCCTCGAGTTCATTGATTACTACGGGATTGAGCTGTACGGAAAGAGGGTGTGCCTGCTCGGAGCGGGGCGGCTGATCGGCCGGCCGCTTTCGATTTTGCTGCTCCAGAGAAAGGCGACGGTGACGGTCTGCAATACCGCGACGCCGGAGAGCGAAAAGATCGCGCGGCACGCAGATATCCTGATCGGCGCGGCGGGTGTGCCGGGGCTGATCGATGAGCGGTATGTGAAAAAGGGGCAGATCGTTATCGACACCGGCACCCAGTACGTCGACGGGAAGCTGCGCGGCGATCTGGATGTGGACGCGGTCGAGGAGATCCTCGGGGCCTATACGCCGACGCCGGGCGGGATCGGCAGTATTACGACGACGATTCTGGCGAAGCACGTCGTAGAGGCGGCGGAGCGACAGCAGAGGAGCAGAAACGAATGAGACGGGATCCGGCACAGTCGGAGGACAACAGGGAAAATGTGTTCACGGAAAAGCAGGCGCAGCTGCAACGGTGTCTCGACGTGCTGGGCAATCCGGAGCGCGGGCGGCGCGTGATGCACATCGCGGGGACGAACGGAAAGGGAAGCATTGGCGCGTGTCTCACGGAGGCACTGTCGCTGCGCAATCCGGGCCGCAGCGTCGGGCATTTTTCGTCGCCGCACGTGCGGGATTACAGGGAGCGGATTCGCGTCGCCGAGAACGGGCAATCAGCCCGAATGATTCGACAGGAGGAGCTGAATCAGGCGGATCGGATGCTACATGCCGCAGGAATGCGGGCGGAGCAGATGTCCTATTTTTCGTGGAGCCTTCTTGAGGCGCTCGTGTTTTTTGCGCAAAAAGGCTGCGCCGATCTCGTGATCGAGGCGGGAATCGGCGGTCTGCTGGATGTGACCAATGTCCTCAGTCCCGCCCTGTCGGTGATCTCATCGATCTCCCGGGATCATGAAGGCGTGCTGGGCAATACGCTGTCCGAGATTGCGCGGCATAAGGCCGGGAT
>JAEXCD010000111.1 GCA_023393715.1 Bacillota bacterium | reverse complement strand
TTTGAATTTGGGAAAGCGCCGGGGTCGAATCAAAACGCGACAGCGAACGCAGCTTGGCCGTATGGTTTAATTCGCCGCAGGCGACCAGCGAGCCCGGTGTTCCGTCCGCCCCCGTCGCGTCCTCCCGGAACCGAAATAAGGGATAGTAGACGATATCCGCCCCCTCGGAAAGCACCTCGTCGATGGCCACCACTCTGCGGCGATGATCGCGAAGCCGCGCCAGATGAACGCAGATTTCAATTGCAGAGCCGATCTGCTGGCGTACCGCCTCAATCGGCAGCCCGGGGTTGCCGGACAAAACCATCGTTTCCAATCGGTACTGCATATCCAAAATCGAGTTGGCATGTCCTGTCGAGATCGAACCGTCATGCCCGGTATTCAACGCCTGCAGCATGTCAATCGCCTCAGGCCCGCGCACCTCGCCGACGATAATGCGATCGGGGCGCATGCGAAGCGCTGCGCGGATTAACTGCCGAATCGTAATCTCGCCCTCTCCGAAGGCATTGGCGTTTCGGCTCTCCAGCGCAATCCAATTCTCGCGGTTCGGCAGATCTAACTCGCGTGCATCCTCGATGGTGATCAGCCGCTCCTCGCGCGGAATCGCCTCCGTCAGCGCGTTTAGAAACGTCGTCTTGCCCGTGCCCGTCCCGCCGGACAAAAAGAGATTGTATCGCGCCCGAACGCAGCGCATGAGAAAGCCTGCCGCATCCTCCGTCAGCGTGCCGTTTTCGACGAGATCGTCAATCGAGTACCGCTTTTTTCGGAAACGGCGGATGGTCAGGCAGCTTCCGCGCTCCGCAATGGGATGCAGTACGACATTGACACGCGAGCCGTCGTACAGACGGCAATCGACGATCGGACTTCGCTGGTGCACCTCCCTGCCCGAGCCGGACACAATCCGTTGGATGATGTCCTCATAGCGCTCCTTCGATGAAAAGCTCTTTACCGATCGCTCGATCACCCCGGCGCGTTCCACGAATATGCAGTCGTACGCGTTGACCATGACCTCATTTACCTCATCGTCCCGAAGCAGCTCCTCCAATATTTCAAGCCCTCGAACGCCGGCATAGACCGCCTCAGCGATTTTCGACGCATCGCGAATACTCCAGCCGCGGCGCTCCGCCTTTTGCCGCGTGAGCCGGTCGATCATGAGGTGCAGCTTTTCATCGCTCAGCTGTGCCAGAGACCACGCCGATATGATTTCCTCGCGCAGCTGAATGACCTCTTCCTGAAGGCGTTGTTCATCCATAAAAGACATCCTCCTCCGTTTGCAAATCAAAATGCTCGGCGGCCAGCGCCCTTAAAATATCCTCCGGCGTCTCATTCGTCACCACGATGTGAAATTCGGCAATCTCGCCTCCCTCGCGCATGGCTTTTTTTCGCAGCTCATCGCAATAGTAGCGAAGCCTTGAAAATTCCTTTTTGTCCTCGGGCGCCAAAATCATCCGCCGGTCGGCCCAGCTTAATAATTCATCGCGCCAGCTCCGGCTGATGCCCGGATCCCACACGTGAACCTCCTGCCAGTGCTTTTCTTCGATTTTCCGGAGAAGCGCCCGAAGATCCGAAGCCTCCAGCATCCGCCGGTCCCAATAATTCGCCCCGGAGCACACGCGATAGCCCCCCTGAGGCGCCTTCGAAAACCAGTGTTCCTCCTGCGTCCCTTCGATCTCCTGCCGGTGAAGCGAATACAATAAATTTTTCCAGTCGTCGCTGTTCTCTCCCTCCTCCAAAGGATCCAGAGAAAGGCGCAGCAGGCGCGACTTGACGGGACAGCGTTCATACAGAGCAAGCATTCGCTCCTGCAGCCTCGTTGCCGCACCCATATGAAAAAACAGGCGTCTCATACAGGCGCTCTGCTCCTGTTCCCCGACGGGATAGTAAAGGGCGTATACATCGCATAAATGACGGTAGATTTCTTCGACGGACTGAAACGGAGGAATCGGATGAAGGCCCTCCCCTTCCGACAGCGTCGCCTCGGCCCAGCCTCTGGGCGGCCGAATATCGATATCCGGATCGCGCAAAAGAATCCCCCGCGGCATCGGCGCGATCAGCCGATGTTCTTCATCCGCGTGTTCGGAATACACGAGCTCAATACGCCGGCCAAAGCGGAGCAGCAGATATTTCGACAGCCTCTTTCGATACGCCTCCTCCGCCGCAATGATCAGCGGGATAATCATAAAACCTCCTTTGCCGGATCGGACTGCTCCGGCGGCACACGGTCCCATCGACCGAATCACGTCGCTTGTCCTTCGCGACGCCGCGATTTTTCGCGAACCGCTGCTGCGGTAGTGTCAGATGCTTGGGGAGCCTCTGACGATGGGAAGAGAACCTTGAATAGGGTTGCTTCATCCTATCAGACAAAAAGTGCCGCGTGGTCTCAGATACGCGGATTATGTCCCGGCTCTCAAATTTTTTTCCGTTGACATTTTTCTGATGCTCTGCTAACCTATGGTTGTAAAAATAAATAGCCGGACGGTTTTTAACGGACGATCCAGAGAGGTCGGCAAGATTGGACGAGGAGAAGGATACGCGATAGCTTATGGGGACTATTCAACGTATCTGTTTTCTGTTTTTCAGTTTCCCGCCGCTCGGCGAGGATTTTTTTATTTTACGGCGCATTTTTAACAGACACCGAGATTTTTCTCACTACGCCACCCTGCGGGGTGGTCTTGCCTTTTACGCATCCACATTGAGGAGGTTATTATGAGAAAAGTAGGCATCATCATGGGAAGCGACAGCGATCTGCCCATCGTAAGAAAAACGGCGGACATGCTGCGCGCGCTCGACATCCCCTATGAAGCACACGTCTACTCTGCGCACCGAACCCCTGAGCAAGCTGCACGCTTTGCACAGGACGCCCGAAAAAACGGGTTTGGTGTACTGATTGCGGCCGCAGGGATGGCTGCACACTTAGCCGGAGCCATCGCCGCGAATACGACGCTTCCGGTCATCGGAATCCCCTGTAAATCATCGACATCAGACGGCATTGACGCCCTTCTATCTACTGTACAAATGCCCCCCGGTATCCCGGTCGCGACAGTAGCCATAGACGGAGGTGTCAATGCCGCTTTGCTTTCCGCTCAGATCTTGGCCGTCGAGGACGCGGATCTGGCCGACCGCCTGGCACAAAAACGCGCCGCTGACGCAGAAAACGTACTGAAAAAGGATCTCGGCATCGCCCAACGCCTCTCGGAATAAAACCCGCTCTCCCCATAACTGAATCGCTTCTGGCGCGGGCTTAACCGCCCGAATGTTGTCACTCATATTTACCGATCGAAAAGGAGCACTGCAATGGAACACAAATTGATTTACACCGGAAAGACCAAGAACGTATACCAGCTCGAAAACGGAAACTATCTGCTCAGGTTCAAGGATGACGTCACCGGAAAGGACGGCGTATTTGACCCCGGTGCAAACGAAGTCGCGCTGCAGATCGAAGGCGTCGGCAACGTCAATCTGCGCATGTCCATTCACTTCTTTGAAAAAATCAACGCCGCAGGAATCAAAACACATTTCGTCAGAGCTGATCTTGAAAACACGACGATGGAGGTGCTTCCGGCGCGCGTGTTCGGAAAGGGCCTCGAGGTCATCTGTCGTCACAAAGCCGTCGGCAGCTTCTTCCGCCGCTACAGCGACTATATTGAAGAGGGCGCTGATCTCCCGGCCTATGTCGAAATGACCTTCAAAAACGATGAGAAGGGCGATCCGCTGGTGACGAAGGACGGATTGATCGACCTCGGCGTCCTGACGGCGGAGCAGTACGATACGATTAAGGAGATGACACAGAAAATCACACAGATCGTCGCCGATGATCTCCGGGAAAAGGGGCTGATTCTGTACGATATCAAATTTGAATTCGGCTACGACAAAAACGGCGAGGTCATGCTCATCGACGAAATCGCCTCCGGAAACATGCGCGTGTATCAGAACGGCGAATACGTCGAACCGATGAAGCTGTCGCAGCTCTTTTTTGCCTGAAAACCGGAAAGGATCACTCATGGGTGGCTTTTTTGGCATGGTCTCCAAACGAGACTGCCTGTTAGATGTTTTCTTTGGTGTCGACTACCACTCCCATCTCGGCACCTATCGCGCCGGTCTCGCAGCGTATGACCCGGAAATCGGCCTTCAGCGAAAAATCCATAGTATCGAAAATGCACCCTTTCGTACAAAATTCGAACGCGTATTTGAAGAAATGAAGGGCACCTCGGCCATAGGCTGTATCAGCGACGCCATGCCTCAGCCGCTTTTAATTCGCTCGAACCTCGGCACCTATGCGCTCTGTGTCATCGGCGTCATTCACAACGCCGACGAGCTGATGCGCCAATACCTCTCCTTCAGCGGCGGGCATTTTGACGCCATGACCGGCGGGCAGATCAATACGACGGAGCTTTTAGCCGCGCTTATCGACCAAAAGGGAAATTTTGCCGACGGCATCCACTTTGCGCAGCAGGTTATTGAGGGCACCGCCTCCATCCTCATTTTGGAGGAGGACGGCTCCCTCCTCGCCGCGCGGGATCTCATGGGCCGTCTTCCCGTTCTGGTCGGAAAATCAGAGGATGGCTACAGCGTCTCCTTCGAATCCTTCGCCTACAAAAAATTGGGCTTTGCCGACGAACGGGAGCTCGGCCCCGGTGAAATCGTCGA
>JAEXCD010000107.1 GCA_023393715.1 Bacillota bacterium | reverse complement strand
CCGACGCAGGACGCCGCTCCTGCGGAACAAGCGCTCGACCGCCGGCGCATACGGCACGAGGCTCGTATTCAGCGCACGCGAAAAATATTATCCATAACGACCATCCTCGGCATCATCGTCTTTCTGCTGCTCGGTCTGTGGGCTTTTCACGAGGGCTATCTGACCGATCGCGGCAAACTGCAGGCCCTGCTCGAGCGCGCCGGCTCCTGGGCGCCCCTGCTGTTCATCCTGCTGCAAATCGTGCAGTGCATCATCCCGATCATTCCCGGCGGCGTAACCCTGGTGATCGGCGTCGTCGTCTTCGGCCCTTGGATGGGCTTTGTCTACAACTACATCGGCATCTTCATCGGCGAAACCGGCTGTTTTCTCCTCGCACGCCGCTTCGGACAGCCTCTTGTCCGCGCGCTCGTCAGCGAGCAAAGCTTTCAGAAGCACATCGTCCGCCTCAGCGACAACCAGAAAAAGATCAATCGCTTCTTCTGGATTACGATGCTGCTCCCCGGAATGCCGGACGACTTTATCTGCATGCTCGCCGGTCTGTCGCAAATGTCCTTCCGCTGGTTTCTCATCACCCTTGCCTGGACGAAGGTTCCCTCGATGCTCTCCTATACGCTTTTCCTGAATCAGGGCTTCGAGTTTCTCCTGAAGTGGCTGCAGTAGCCAAAAAGACACACGGCAAAACAGGCGTCCCCTTTAAGGGGACGCCTGTTTTCATGTGCTCATTTGCATACAATGCGCGACAATATGATCTCCGGGGACGCCACATACGCAGAAACGCCCGGCGCCGCCCGCATACCGTCGGTCTGCCAATACCAGAAACACCACATACGCGGGAGCGCCCGTCAACGGAGCGAAAAGTGCTCCAGCCGTTCTCCGAGACGGAGCTTTTCCCGAAGCATCAGCAGCCTCTGATCCACCGATTCCACGTCCTTCATCAGCTTTTGCTCCGCTTGAGAGCGTTCCAGAATCTTTGAAATTCCGCCATTTGCGATGACCAGTCTCTTCTGCGCCATCAGCGCCAAAAGCGGGTCGTGCGTCGTCATCAGGACGATCTTATCGTGCCCCGCCAACAGCTCTACGGCCTGCCTCTTCTGAATCCCGGCATTTTCGATCTCGTCGATCAGGATGATCGGCGCGTCGGACAGCAGCGCACAATCCGCGATCATCAGCGCTCTCGATTGCCCGCCGGACAGCTGCGCCACCGGCGTATCCTCAGAAAAAGGCTCCCCGGCCAACCGGTTGGCCATCTCGAAAACCGCCTCCACCTGCCGGTCGGAATCCTCCAGCCAGCAGGATGCATGGAGGCGCAGAAAATCAAGTACCGTCAAATCAATGACAAAGTTCATCGTCTGCGACAGCAGCGCCACCAGGCGTCCTGCGCCGATTCCCTCCCGCGCACGATCCCTCGGCACGCCGTCAAACAGAATCCGCCGTCCCGTCGGGGTGTCTCCGTTTGCGCCATACTCGATATCCTCAAGCAGCCGACTCTTTCCGCTGCCGGTCGGGCCGACGATGGCGACGATCTGCCCCCGCTCGATATGCAGCGCGTCAAAGGCTTCCCGAACGCCGGATTTGTTGCGCCCCGGCACAATCGTCACCGTTCGGATCCGCTCCGTCTGCCGGCGGCGCCACGAAGACATCGCCTGCACGTATTCCTCCATCGCACGGACGAAATCGTCCGGCCGGTATCCGTTTCGCGTATAAAAGCCCGGCGGCTGAGCCTGCGCCATGTGCTCCACCGTCTGCGTCCCCCGGTATTCTGCCGACAGCTGCTCCAGCCACCCGGAAAGAGCCGGTTCCTCGGCCAGCACCTCCGCCAGCAGCCGCTTTTCGAACGGCCGCTTGACCTGTGTGTTTTGCGTCATTCTCCCATACTCTCCGTTTTCGTCAACCCGTGCTCTTCCACCTCAGGAATGTGCATCTTCTTGACATTTCCCTTCTGATATTGCTCCCCAATCCGCTGCTCGCCCAGACAATAAGAGCACAACGCCATCGGCATCGGGCAGCGCAGCCTTTGTTGGTTGATCGCGACGTCTTGCGGTGTCTCATTCAGCAGCTGCACCAATTCATAGGCGCCCTGTCCCGTCAATCCGTTGACGTGCAGCACGCGCGCCCTCGGATTGACCATGCGCACGCGAAGCGCAAACACCTCGCGCTCTGCCTGAGAGACGACGTCCGCCTTCGTCACGACGACGATGTCGGCGAAGCGCAGCATCGGCCCGATCTTTTTCGGCGTATTCACCCCGCTCATCTGGTCGATTACGCATACCGCCGGAACGTTTCGAATGTGCGGCGCGCAGCGGTTGCACAGCCCCGCGCTCTCCGAAAACAGCCAATCCAGCCTCCTGTGCTGCCCCCACTGAACCGCCTGCTCGATGTTGGAGACGAAATAGTGATCGGGACAAAGCTCTCCCGAAAGCCCCTTGATACAGGGAATGCCCTTTTCCTGGAACAGCCGGTCGTCGTCGCTCTGCAGGCAATCGAATTTGACGACGCCCACCGACTGCCCCCGCTCCTGAAGCAGGGGAAATACCTTCATTAAAACCGCCGTCTTTCCGGAAGACGGCGGCCCTGAAACCGTAATCAATCTCATTGCGTTATCCTCGAAGCGATGTCCAGGAGCGGAACCACAACGCCCCCTGCGGCGCAGTTCCATCGACCGAAAGAGCGGAGGGAAAGCGCCCCTGCGCGGAAAGCGCCCGGCAAAAGTCGGGCTCCTGAATCTTTTGAAGCAGCTCCTGTACGCGGGCCGACAGCGGGTGCCTTGCCGTCATGAAAACGGGCGACGCAATCGCCCCCTCCTTCGGCCATACCAGCGCAACGCCCTCTTCGACCGATTTCAGCTCGGCAAAGAAATAGGGCATAACGAACAGCGCCGCATCGTCGCAAAGCCCGCCCCGTTTTTGCATCTGTGCGGGGTGAACGCCCCTGAGAAGATTTCTGCGCAGCTGCTCTGCGCCGCCCGGTACGCCGAGCGTCTGCAGCAGAGGCAGAATCGTATTGTCCAAAAACGATTCGTCCTCCGGATAGAGAATGCTCCTTTCCCACATGGGATCGAGAATATCCCGCCAGGCCTCCGGCATGGGACGGTCGGCCAATTTCGTCGTATCCACCGCCAGGATCAGCGCAATACAGCCCAGCACGGCAAAACGCCCCTGCGGATCCCGCGCCTCCTGAAAACAGGGATGCTGCACTGCCTCGGGAATCGGATTTCGATATTCCGGGCCGAGCATCCCGTCATAATGAC
The DNA here is from genome assembly GCA_023393715.1 of Bacillota bacterium. GTDB lineage: Bacteria > Bacillota > Clostridia > Tissierellales > Peptoniphilaceae > JAEXCD01. Next base: position 4,725 of record JAEXCD010000107.1, on the reverse strand, counting down.
GCAGCCGATCATAGCCCGTGCCGATCAACAGCTCTGCCTGCGGCTCAAAATCTTCATTCGCCTCGACCGGCTCAAAGCGGCAGCCCCTCGAAAGCGAGCGGGGCCACTGCGATTCGATCAGACTCTCCAAGGGCAGCTTGACCACGCAGGGAATCCGTCCAAAGAGTTCATAATGTTCCATTCACACCCCCTACTCGTCCAACGCCGTCAGCGGAATGACGCAGGTTTTTTCCCGCCCCCGGCAATTCCACCGCTGAACGCAGACGTCCACCTGAAATATTTCCCGAAGGAGTGCCTCGGAGAGCATCTCCTCCGTCCTGCCGAAAAAGTGTCGTCCCTTATTGCCCACCAAAACGGTTTTGTCCGAAAGCTGAAGGGCGTGCTCCGGGTAATGCGTATTGATGATCGCCGACAGGTGCCGCTCTTTGCAAAGGCGCTCCACCGTTTCCAGCACGATGAGCTGATTTCGAAAATCCAGGTTGGATTCCGGCTCATCGAGCACCAGTAAATCCGGCTCGCCGCACAGCGCCCGCGCGATCAATACCATCTGCAATTCGCCGCCGCTCAGCTCATTGCAGGCGCGCCCTCTCAGGCGTTCGATGCCGATTTCCTTCATCGCCTGCTCCGCAATCGCCCGATCCTTGTCATTCGGCTGTTCAAACAGGCGCAGATGTGCATTGCGTCCCAAAAGAACCATGTCCTCGACGAGATACGAAAACGCGGCCAGCCGCGCCTGCGGAACATATGCGATTTTTTGCCACAGCTCGCGGTGCGCCCACTCGCGAATGGGCCGGCCGTCGAGCAGCGTCTCGCCCTTCGTCCACGGGAGCAGCCCCAGGACGCATTTGATCAGCGTCGTCTTCCCCGCTCCGTTTGAGCCCAGAACCGTGAGAATCTCGCCCTGCTCCAGAGTAAAGCGGATATCCTGAAGCAGGTATGGCTCAGCCGCTCCTTTTTTGTATGAAAAGCTGGCATTTTGAACATCTACTCTCATACAGACACCCCTCCCGTCTTTCGAAGCAGGACGATAAAGACCGGAGCCCCGATCAACGCCGTGAGAATAGACACCGGTATTTCCGCAGCCGTCGCCGTTCGCGCCACCGTATCAATCAGAATAAAGAACAGCGCGCCGAGTCCGACCGATGCGGAAATGACATAACGGTTGTCATTGCCGAAAATCATGCGCGAAACATGCGGGATGAGCAAGCCCACCCAGCCGATCTGCCCACAGACCGAAACCACGGCTGCCGTGATCATCGTCGACGCGAAAATAAGGAGCAGACGAATCAGGCGAACGTTGATTCCCAGGGTTTGCGCCTCCTCGCGATGCAGCGACATCGCATTGAGCCGCCAGCGAAGCAGCCAGATCAGAAATACGCCGATCAGAATAAAGGGCGCAGAAAGCAGCAGGCTCGAATACGTCACCGACGACAGCCCGCCCATCAGCCAAAACGTGATCGCCGGTAAGTCGTTCTGCGGATCGGCACACAGCTTCACCACCGAAACCAGAGCCTGAAACAGCGCGCTGACGACCATGCCGCTCAACACCAGCATGATCGTCGACCGTTCACTGCGCGTTGCGCTGACCAGATACACCATGATGACGGCGATCGCGCCGAAGATCATCGCCAGCCCCTGCACCATCACAAACGGAAGCCCGAACAGCAGAGCCAGCACCGCGCCGAAGGACGCGCCGCTTGCCACGCCCAGCGTATCCGGCGTCGCCAACGGATTGGAGAACAGGGACTGAAAGGCTGCGCCCGCCAGGGAGAGCCCTGCGCCGGCCAGCGCTGCCAAAAGCACGCGCGGCAGGCGAATGTTCATCAATACGTTGTTGACATTCGGGTCGATGCGCTCCGAACGAATCAGCTTGGCAAAAGCATCGACAATTTCGCCGACCGAAAGCGGATACCGCCCGAGGCACATCGAAAAAAAGCCCGTCACCAGCGCCGCGCCCAGAAGCGCAAGAATGAGGCGATGCTTCTTTCTTTTTTTCTTTTTCGCTTCAGCTAAAAGCAGGGTTTGTTGCATTCCTGAATTCCTTTTCTATTATGCGGCCGCAAGGCGACCTCGGCCACGCCCGTAGTATTCGTTCAGCGCCGCAGTCATGCGGCGCTGAACCCTTCGCTTTATTGAAACTGACCCGCCGCTTCGCGGACCGGATTCAGAACCAGCTGTACCTGTTCCTCCGTCAGCTCGACGTCGAACATTTCCTTATAGTAGCTCTTCAATTCCTGTTCGATATTGACATCCTCAAATTTCTGCGGATACATCTGCTTCGCCACCCACAGCATCGTCACCGGCGTATCGACGCCCGGCGTGTACGTGCGGTAGGAGCCCAGCGGCATTTTGTGGACATTCCGGTCGATGACCGCCTGAACCGTGGACCAGTCATGGCCGCCGATCGCATTATCGTACAAATCCTCCGGCATCGCTCCCGAGAAGTTTGTGATGAAAATAATTTCCGGATTCCACGCGAGCACCTGCTCCATCGTCACCGGCTGTCCCGCAGGCTCCTCGATCTCCGCCGCGACGTTTACGCCCCCGGCCGTCTCAATCCACCAGTTTCCGAAGAAGTTCCTGCCGGAAATAATCAGCTTGTCATCCGTATAGCGGAAAATAAACAATGCGCGCATCCGTTCCTCTTGCGGAATATCCTTGACGCGGCTCTGGATTTCATCATACACCTTTTGACTGTATTCGGTCACCTTGGAGGTCTCAGGGCCTTCGCCCGGGAACACCTTGTTGAATAATTCGAACCAGTCGTTGTACGTCTTGATGCAGTTATAGTCGTTTTGCTGCGCGTGAACGGCGACGCCCGTCAGCCCCGCATTCTCCAGCATCTTCTTTTGCTCATCGCTTTTCGCGTTGTAAAACACGACGTCCGGCTTGAGCTGAATCAGCGACTCGATGTTGACCGAATCGTTGTTGACAAAGGAGGTATCCGCATTCAGAATTTCGGGATAAATCTGAGAAAGCAGCCCGTTTTTCGCCGCGGCATAGGCAAAGGGATCCATCCCCACAATCTTTTCCGCCGAGCCCAGGTAGTTGGCGATGGCGGACGGCAGCGGATACATGCTCAGCACGACGACCCGCTTCACCTCCTTCGGCAGCACGACCTCATTGCCCGCCATATCGGTAATGGTCCGCGTCTGTGCCTCGACCTCCGCCGTGCTCTCCTCGACGCTGCTTTCGGCCTCGCTGCTCACCTCGCTCGACGAAGTCGCCTGCTCCGACACGCTGCTTTCCTCCGAGGCGGTTCCCTTCGAACCACACGCGGTCAGCCCGAGACAAAGCACCGCCGCCAGAAAAAGGCTGAGTATTTTACTCCTTTTGTTCATACAAACACCTCCTGATATTTTGTTCAAATGATGCATCGATAAAATTCCACTCCGCTTTTTTCGACAGATGCGATGAAACGGAGAATTCGCCCAGAGGAATTCGTATCGTGGGATGATCCTCCGCGATCAGATCGAGCAGAACGGGATCGGCGATCACCGCCGTCCACGGCTCGCGAAGCAACGCTTCGATTTCCCCTTCTCTGCTTATCTGCCGCACGCTCTCCGGCCGCCCCCTGAGCCGATCCGCGAACGGATGTACTGCCGTCACCGCCCACATGGGACGCAGCCTCTCCAGCGCCCGCGCGATGCTCCAGCCCGCAATCCCTTCGTACAGGACGAGCGCCCGACCCGTTTCGGGGGCGTCCCGCCGCAGCTTTTCCAGAAAGCCGGACGGCCTCTCTCCGTCCCGAAGGGCGTTGAGCGCCTGCCCGATCTCCTCCGTCCCTCCGGCGCCGACGGGAACCGCCGCCAGCCACGGAATCGAGTAGTATTGCTCGAGCCAGCGGGCCATTTCAACGCCTCCGCTCGACAGCGCCAGGCTGACCTCCGCATGCCGCATCGCCTGAAGATCCGCCGCACTGCTGTTTTCACGAAAAATACCATTTACGGTCCAGCCGCGCAGCGCTAACTGCCGCACGATATGCTCCATGACCTCCTCCGTGAAATCCAACGGCGTCGCGCCCAGCAGGTTTACTTGGCAGCGCCGGATCCGGCGATCCTCCGGCAAAAGCCGGTCCATGAGCCGAACCCCCGCCATGGCAATTCCATCCTGATACGAACCGAGCCCGTCCGTCTCCAGTCCCAGCGTCGCGATGCCGGTGTGCAGTTCGATTTCTGCGGCCAGCGCCGCAAAATCGGTTCCCATCACCATCGGCACGGGGCTGCCTACCAGCGCGATCAGCTCCGGTCCGAGCTCCTGTGCAGCCCGCGCAATGCGTTGAAGATATTTCTCCTCGTTCCCCAAGGCGACATCGAGCTTGCGCAGTCCCGAACAGAACACATTTTTTCTCGAGGCGTACCACCTCGGCTCGTCAAAGCCGGTGTAGTTTGACGTACAGCCCTGCGCGTCGTGAATGACGAGCATCGCATTCATCGGATACAGCAGCGAGCATGCCCCGGAATAATCCGGCGCGAACGGCGGCAAATACATGTTCAGACTTCCCATCAGATCACCAACCCATATTCTTCGATCAACCGCTTCAGATCCGATCGCTCCTGCGAGGCCTGTGCCAGGCCGCTCAGCAGACGGACGATCCCGTGATAGCCAAAGTTAAACTCGTCATTCATCAGCGGCTGAACATGCGCCGAGCCCGATACATACGCCGAGTGAAAGCCCACGCCGACGATTTCCGGGTTCCAATCCTCGAAGAGCACCGTCCGAAAA
>JAEXCD010000094.1 GCA_023393715.1 Bacillota bacterium | reverse complement strand
ACTTCGTACCGGCCTTTCCGCGAATGGCGCGGACGACAAAGGGCGGCGTACAGTTTTCGGACGGCGTGCCCGTTTCTGAAACGGGGTTTGGCAGGGATCCGCTCAATCCCGTCCGCCAATCTCATATCCCGGATCTGATTGCGCGGCAGGCGCCGGAAAAAGCGTGTGTCGTCGTAGCGCAGGGAACGGAGGAAATCGGGGCCGAACAGGACGGAACGATTTTCGTTTATGATGCGGAAACGGACGAGGAGCTTCGGAGGTGGGGCGCGATGTTGCTGGGGAATGCGCCCTGCACCGTGCTGGCAGGCTGTGCGGGATTTGCTTCGGTGATCGGCCGGCACTATGCGCCGAAGCACGCGAGACTGCTGCCGTTAAAGAAAACCGAGAAAATGGCCGTGCTGTGCGGCAGTGTGAATCCCATTACGAGACGGCAGGTCGAGCGGGCGGAGAAAGAGGGGTTTGTTCGCCTGAATGTTCGGCCGGAGCAGTTCCTGGACGATGAATATTTTTCATCTCCTGCGGGGAAACGCTTTGCGGAGCAGGTGCAGCAGGCCGTCCGGGGTGAAGCGCCCGTGATGATTTGTACGATGGATGTCGATGATTCGGGCGAGGGAGAGAAAAAAGCCGAAGAAATGGGCCTTTCGCGTGATGAAATGGCCCGGCGGATTACGCATTTCCTGGGGAGAACGGCGCAGTGGCTGCTCGAACAGAATGCGGATATGACCCTTGTTGCAACAGGGGGCGATACGCTGAGCCGGATGCTGCAGGAGCTGGGGGTCGTGTCCTTAGCGCCGCTGTGCGAAATCGGCAATGGCGCAGTAGCGTCCCGCGCTGTCTGCGCAGATCGGACAAGCCTTCAGATCGTGTCGAAGTCCGGCGGCTTTGGCGCGGAGGATATTTTTCTCGAGATACAAAGACGGGTTACGGAGGAAGCGTAACGAGAAAGAAACGCAAAAGGAGCCGCGGCGGCGGCTCTTTTTTTACTCTTTTTGCTTTGACGCTTTCTGCGTTTTAGAAAAATGTGCAGTGCAGAAAAAACATACTGGAAAGGGGCGGACAGGGCAGCTATAATCTTAAGAAGGCGGAGAAGACCGTGGCACAGGTTCTGCGCGCGGCGCAGCTGTGACGGCGAAAACGTTCCGGAGGGAGAGAAGGTAAATGAAAAAACGATTTCGTATTCTGATGACGGCGTTTGCTCTGGCGGCGCTTGTCCTGCTCGGCGCTTGCGGAAATGCGAAGAAGCCGACGTCTGCGGAGGACATGGCAGGCATTTGGAAGACGCGTGATGTGGCATATTCCAAGGACGCCGGAGTTCTCGAAGGCGACAGGAAAAGGCCGTTATCCTCTGAGGAGATGCAGTTTGCTGAGAAGCTGAAAACGTCCGTTCAGGAGAGTGACGGCGAAACGGAGTTTGTAACGCTCATTCTGAACAGCGATTCCACCTGCACGATCCGAAGCGGAGAAGAGGGAGGCGGCGATCAGGTCTACACGTATGAGGGAACCTGGCGCCTCGAGGCATCCGGGGTGACGGTAACCCTTGATGAGGAGCCGGTAACGCTGGAGCTGAAGGACGGCAAGCTGTATTGCCCGATCGAAAGAGAAGTCGAAGTATATTTTGTGCTCGAAAAGCAGGATACATCGGCGTACCGTCGCGATCGGTATATGGCGGAGATCGCGAAGCTGCAGTCGGAAATGGATTCGGAATCCGGAGCAAAATCGGAGCTGGCGGCGCAGATGGCTTCACAGCCGAGCAGGAGACCTTCGTATGCGATTGCGGATGTGGATCACGACGGGATTGAGGATCTGGTGATCGCCTACGACGATCATTCCGAAAAGCTGACGCCCCTGGCGGTGTACACCATTTCGAAGGAGCAGCTTGCTGCGCCGGAGTCGGAGCCGGATGCCGATCTCGTAAAAAGTATGGACTGGACGCCCTTCGACGTTCGGCGGTATATCGGCATGGATATTTACGCAATCAAAGAAAACGACTTCGGTTCGGTACAGGGCAAATGGTTCGATAAAGAGGGCCGTTCGATTGAGTTTGACGCAAAAGCCGGGCTGACTCGCATCAACGGCTTTGCCGTGGAAAAGGGAAGCACAGTACCGGATTCGTCGGAAGCGCGCTTTTTATTGCCGGATGCAGTGGAAGCCTTTGTGATGGGAGAGCCGTCGGGCGGCGTGATCACGGGAAGCGTGCAATTTATCAATCTATCCAGTCTGACGACATTTGAATTTGTTCCGCGCGGCATCGAGCGAGCGGATTCGGACGTAAAAAAGGATCGGATTCTGTTCAACGGCCTGTGCCTGTACCGCGAGGGGGAAATTTCGGTGCAGGAGAGCGGCGCAGATGTGCCGGCGGACAAGCAGCGCGCCCGGCTTCATGCGTACTATGAGCTTTTGAAAAGCCTGAGAGAGCAGGAAAATCCGTACGAGGGTTTTACACAATATGCGCTCGCGGATGTCAACGCCGACGGGAAGCAGGAGCTGTTTGTATACAACCCGAACGGCTCGATGGCTCAGATGGTGGAGCGCATGTATACCTACGACGAGGAGGGCGATGCCGTGAAGCCCGTCGGCGGATTTAATCCGGGCACGACGTACTATTCGAATGGGTACTGTGAGGAGCCGTTTAAGCACAACCAGTCCGGCAGCGAGATGTGGCCGGTAACGGTATCTGCTTATGATGTACAAATGGGCACGACGGCGTTCGTCGCAACGTTCCACAGCGAGAGAGATCAGGGAGGCAGTCTCGATAAGGACGGCGACGGCATTGTTTATATCGAATCGAAGAATGACGGAACCAATTATTTTACCCGCTCGGAATATGAAGAGGCGCGAAACCGCTATTTTCAGGGGCTGACGGGAATGAAAATCACGGAATGGAAAGAGATTGCGGCGATTGAAACGGAATTTCCCAAGGCGGAAGAGCGTGATGCGAACAGCGAGTCGCACGCAACGTATTCCGGCGCCGGGCTGAGCGAGGTGGCGAATTACAGGGAGCTGAATATCTGTATCAGCAATGCCGGAGAGACCGGCATTTCAAGGATTTCCGGCGAGTCTTCGACCGATGCGCTTTTTGATTTTGCCTGTCGGCACATCTTATGCAACGGACAGGTTTTTGATCGCAGTGCGTACTTTGTACATTATGAAGCCAAAGGCTCGCCCGGGATCGATGCGGTACACAAGGAGGATCTGGCCAGAGTGATTGACCGCCTCATGGGCGTCGATCTTCGATCGAGAGCGGATTTCTATTCCTTAGACTCCAGCGGATATATGGATACGGCCGATCTGAAGCAGCCGCTGTCCGAACCGGAGGCGTATTATCACAGACCGGGACAAACGGGCGGCGATTTCAGCAGGGAGTTTTCGATTGCGGATAAGGTCACGGTCAACGGGGACGGCACGCTGGATGTGTATTTTACGAACTATTACAAATACACGGAAACAGGTACTCCGGTGGAAAATGATTATGGAAGAGAATCCTCCATTTACGAGAAATTGCCGGAGGAAATTCAAAAGTATTATTCGGTAAGCGGCACGGGACACGCAAAGGTCATGCCGAAGGACGATCGTTATCAGCTGATATCCTTCGAAATGGACGGAAGATAACCGGCCGTTCGGTGTCCGTGTGCACATTTACCGGAGCGGCACGGGGACAGGCGCATCGTGGGGAGTCGATACCCGGTGCGCCTGTCTTCGTTTTGGAGGAGCTCATTCCAGCCGGAACACCCGGCGCCCTCGGGCGCTCTCGGGCGGCCGTTCGAGAGTGCATTGCTTCGAGGAGGATCGTTTTTAGCTGTCTTGACAGGAAAAAATGTTTCTGCTAAAGTTTGCCTAAGGAAACATCTGTGGCGCGAGAGAAGCGCCAAGGTGTTAGTTATGGCGAATAAAGGTGAAGAAATCGTGGAACGAAAAAAGATTGCTATTTACGGAAAAGGCGGCATCGGGAAGTCAACTACATGCAGTAATCTGGCGGCCGCGTTGTCGCAGAAATATACGGTGATGCAGATCGGATGCGATCCCAAGGCGGATTCCTGTAAGGATTTGCTGGGCGGGCGCAGGATCCCGACCGTACTGGATCAAATACGGGATAAGGGCGAGGAGCTCGCGTTAGAGGATGTTGTCTTTCGCGGATACAATGGCATTTATTGCGTGGAGTCGGGCGGACCGACGCCGGGCATCGGCTGCGCGGGACTGGGCATTATCGCTGCGTTCCAAAAGCTGGAGTCGCTGCATGCCTTTGAGCGGTTTCAACCGGATGTCGTGTTGTACGATGTGCTGGGCGACGTCGTCTGCGGCGGCTTTGCGATGCCGATTCGCGACGGCTATGCCGAGGATATCTTTATCGTCACCTCCGGCGAGATGATGGCGCTGTACGCGGCGGATAATATTCATACGGCCGTCGACCGATTCCGAAAGAGGGCATATGCGCGCTGCGGCGGACTTATTTTGAATCATCGCAATGTCGACCGCGAAACGGAGCTTGTGGAAAGGGCCGCCCGGGAAATGGGCGTGGAGATCGTCGCCGAAATACGGCGAAGCAGCCTGATTCAGCGGGCGGAGGATCAGGGGAAGACCGTGCTCGAGGCCTATCCGGATTCCGACATTGCACAGGATTATCGAAATCTGGCGGATCGCATTTTGCGGATCTGCGAAGCAAACGCGCGGGAAAAGCGACGGCCGGAAACCGGCGCGGTAGCGCGATGTACAAGGAACGTGATATCATGAATTGCTGTGGATTTCATTATGAGGATTCGCTGGAATACATCGCTCCGAGCAACGGAAACTGGGGATTGGTGCGCGTGCTCTGTCTGATTCCGCAGACACATATTTTGTTTATTGCACCGCCGGCCTGCGGGCGACACAGCGCGCTCGGCGCGCTGCAAAAAAATCTGAAGCATCGCGTTTCGTATTATTTTCTCGACCGCTCGGAGATCATTGCGGGCTACGACGAGGAGATCAAGGGCGCCGTGCGGGAGCTTCTGGCACGCCTGCCGAAGCGTCCGAGGGCGGTTATATGCATCGTCAGCTGTCTGGACGATTTGATCGGGACGGATGTCGAGCGCATCATGGAGGAGCTGAATGAGGAAATCGAGGGGGTGGCCTTTCGATGTGGGCACATGAATCCGATTACGATGGATACAAAAAGCCCGCCGCTCGTCAGCAATCAGGATGTGATGTTTTCTCTTCTTGCGCCTGCGGTGCATCAGCGCGAAAACAGCGTGAACCTCATCGCGGCCTTTGAGCCGATTCACGAGGAATGCGAGCTGTATCGCGTGCTCGAGGCGGGCGGGATTTCCCGTGTCAACCATCTGAGCGCCTGCCGCGACTATGATCAGTTTCAGGAGATGAGCCGGGCGCGCTTAAATCTGCTGCTGTCGCCCTCGGGCGGTCTGGCGGTGGAGAATATGAAGCGGCGCCTGGGTATTCCCTTTCTGTTTCTGGTGCCGTCCTATCGCCTGGCGGTGGTGCAAAAGCAGTATGAAGCCCTGCTGCAGGCGCTCGGCATTGCGCCCGAAGCCGCAGAGCCGATTTTGACGGCGGCCCGGCAAGAGGCGGAGGCCGTCATCGCTCGTGCGGTCGAGCAGGTTGGAGACCGGCCCATTCGCATTTCCGGGGGAAGCGTCATGCGTCCCTTTGAGACGGCGCGGGCACTGATCGAGTACGGCTTTCATGTGGACTGCGTCATCGCGCAGCAGGTGCTTCCTTTTGAAAAAGAGGACGCGCAGTGGCTCTGCCGTCATGCCCCGAAGCTCAAGTATCGGCAGACACAGCATTTTCGGACGGTGCTCTTC
>JAEXCD010000083.1 GCA_023393715.1 Bacillota bacterium | reverse complement strand
AAGCTGGCCATGGAACAGGCCTACGTGCCGTACTCCGGGTTTCGGGTGGGCGCGGCGCTTCTGGACGGCGCGGGACGCGTCTGGCGCGGCTGCAACATCGAATCGGCCTCATATACGCCGACAAATTGTGCGGAGCGGACGGCGATCTTCAAGGCGATTTCCGAAGGCGTTCGCGATTTCCGGGCGATTGCGATTGTGGGGCGTGCGCCGCACGCACACGAGCTGACGCAGGATGCGACGGCGCCCTGCGGCGTCTGCCGGCAGGTAATGGCAGAGTTCTGTTCGGGGGATTTCGAAATCGTTCTGTGCAATGCGCGGGATGAGGTCGAAATCTGGACGCTGGAGGAAATGCTGCCGCTTCGGTTTACCAAAGAGAGCATGGAGCAGTGACGTGACAGAGGAATGGGTCATTGAGACGGAAAGATTGCTTTTTCGCCGCATGACGCAGAGCGATGCTTCGTATGCGGCGGCCTTGTGGGGCGATTCGGAGGTCGGGTACTATCTGACGGATCCCTATTACCGGGATGCGGCGGAGCTGCTCGAGACGCTCGTCGATTTTGGCGCGAAGCATGGCGATTTTTCGTTTCGCGCGTTTGACCGAAAGAGCGGCGATCCGGTGGGCACATGCAGCACGGGCGCAGAAGGCCGTTTCGGCGAATGGGGAATCGGTTATGTCGTCGAGCGACGGCTTTGGGGCCGGGGCTACGCCGGTGAGATGGCGCAGGCGATGCTCGACTTTGCCCGGGCACGAGGCGTCCGGCGCTTTCTCTGTACGGTTTGCACGGAAAATGCCGCGTCGATCCGCGTTTTGGAACGGCTCGGATTTGCCCGGAAGGGCGTATGGGAAAGGACGGTGTGGAAGTTGGGGACGACACAGAGGCTGACGCTGCACCGTTACCTCCTCAAGCCGGGCAAAAAACTGAAACAGCTGGGGAAGAACCCGAAACGATAAGAAAAGCCCGCAGGCTTCGAAAAGAAAGCGCTGCGGGCTTTTTCCTGCCCTGTGAAGTTGGATTGCAGGTAGTGGGTGCGCTGTGGTGCGCTGCTTAGAGGGTGCGCTGCGAAACCGGCTGCAGCGCATTGAGCACCCACTGCATGGCGCCGGTCGTGACCTCGGAACCGCAGTATTCGCAGATGCCGTTTTGATTGATCGACAGATTCGCGCCGCAGTTGGGGCACGAGGTCGCCGAAGCGGATTTGTTTACCTCCGTCGTCGCGTCGAGCTTTCGCAGGAAGGTCATGCGATAGGTCATGAGGTAGCGGCGATTCTTATCGCCCTTGACGACGCGTCGGGTCGCATCGTCGATGATGTAGTCGCGGTACCGCGCCGTCAAAATGACCTTCAGATACTGATGCTGCGCATCCTCGCTGTATTCCTCCAGATCCGAGGAAAGTACGGTGATGTCCTCCACGACGTCCGTCTGACCGTTTTGAATAAACTGTTCGAGCTGCTTTTCGTGCTGGTGGAACAGCTGATTGGTTTCAAAGGCGCGGATGCTCCGCCAATCCTTTGCAGTCCATGCATTTTGCAATGTGATGAACACGTCGCCGGCCCGGGCGAGGAAGTCCTCCTTTGAAAAACCGGGGTCGCGGGCGAGCAGCTGATCGAGCTGCTGCTGTGAAATCGTGCGCACCGAGGCAGAGGGACCGATGTCGTATTGTGCCGAGGTGCTGCCGTGGTCGTTCTTTTTCAGCAGGGCAAAGATGAAAACGGCGGCAATGACGGCTAAGGCGCCGATGCCGAGCGGGCCGGAGCGGAGGAGAAAAAAGATCAGCCATGCGACCCCTTCTCCGCTGTCGGACGAGGAGGATGAGCTTCCGCCGCTGCTGCCGCCAAAGCCGCGCGAATCAAAATCGACGCCGCCGCCCACATCGGCATAAACCGGAACGGAAATCAATATGACGAGCAGAATGAGAAGCAAGGGAATCCAGCGTTTTCGTTCCATAAGTAAACTCCTTTATTATGTAATGAATGCATTTCTGTGTTTATTTTAGCATATAAACGCTTGTCATATGATAAATTCCGCCTACGGCTGCGGCGCGGATTTTATATCGATCATTCTTGTGGTAAAATGTTTTTATCTATAAGCACGCGTGTGCCCGCTGCGGTTTGCGGAGCGGGGCGATTGAAACGCGTATGCGGCGTCGGGACGCCGCTGAAGGGAGAAACGAATGTCTGGACTGTTTGCAATAATTGCGAAATATCGTTCGCAGCTGACGATGCTTCCCACGATGATTATTATTTTCGTGACGGCGACGATTTTGTGTTACATCGCTTTTAACCGCTATCGCTGGGTAAAATATCTGCCGGCTCTGTTCGGAATCTGCCTCGGAATCTTTAACGTCTTTGCCGGCTGGCGCGTGTTTACCACAGCGGAAGGACTGGATATCATGTGGAAGGCGATTTACTTTTTCGTCGCGGGCTGCATCGCATTGGGCACGGCGTGGATCATCGCCATGCTGTCCGCCGGAGAGTTGAACGGAAAGAAAAAGGAGCCGCGTAAACCGGCGGCGAAGAAAGAGCGTCAGTCGTGAGCGGCGGAACGGTTTTTCCGAGCCGCATCGGCGCTTTTTTTGACATCGATGGGACTCTGGCGCGGGAGTCCATGCTCATTCATCATTTCAAGCAGCTGATTCGGTATCGCATCATCGATGAAGGCGAGTGGATCAATCGCATTCGCCCGCGCTATCTGCAGTACGATAAGCGTTATGCGGAATATGACGAATATCTGGATCAGGTGACGGCGGTATACAAGGAGTGGCTCAACGGGCTGAACCGTGCCGTGATCGATTTTTCGGCGCAGCAGGTGGTATCGGAGTACGGCGATGTCGTCTACAAGTTCACGAGAGAGCGCATTGCGTGGCACCAGGCGCAGGGACATGCCGTGTTCTTCATTTCCGGGTCTCCGGATTTTCTGATTTCGAAAATGGCGGAGCGGTATGGCGTAACGG
>JAEXCD010000064.1 GCA_023393715.1 Bacillota bacterium | reverse complement strand
GCCCTGCGCCGAAGATCACGAAGAACGGGGAAGGCTCTGCGCTGATGAAAAATCCGTTGCTCGCAGGGAAGCTGTTCCGTTCGATGGTTCAGGCGGCAAACAAGCCGGTCAGCGTCAAGTTTCGCTTGGGGTGGGATGAGGACGCCAGGAATTATGTGGAGATCGGACGCATTGCCCAGGAGGAAGGCGTCTCCTTTGTGACACTCCACGGACGCACGACGCGGCAGATGTACAGCGGCAGAGCTGACTGGACGGCCATTGCACAGCTGGTCGATGCCGTACAAATTCCCGTAATCGGAAACGGCGATGTGACGACGCCGGAGGATGCGCTTCGCATGGTTCGCGAAACCGGCTGTTCGGGCGTCGCGATCGGCCGCGGAGCGATGGGGAATCCCTTTTTATTCCGCCAGATTCGCCAGCTGCGCGATACAGGAGCGTGGACGCCGGCGACATTAGCGGAGCGCTTTGCGGTCCTCGAACGCCACTACCGAACGGAGCTATCCGTAAAGGGCGAGCGGATCGCGCTTTTGGAAATGCGCAAGCACACGGGTTGGTACCTGTCGGGACTTCCCGGATCGGCGCGCGTCAAACAGGAAATCAACCGGACCATGGATCAGAAGTCGGTATTCGACCTTTTGCACGCTTATCGACAGGAGCTTGCAGATCGGGAAGCCGCTTCCGGAGAGATTCGATAGCGAAGCCTGCCCGCCCTGGCATTGCGCTCTGTCGCACCGATTTATTTCGCAGGACATAATAAAAGCATCTGAGTGATCTCAGATGCTTTTATTGTGCAGAAACGGGCGGTGATTTTTCCGGCTCATATCATTCTACTGCGGCGCCGCTGTCATGGCGCGCTGGGACAAAAACACCACGGTAAATTCCGTTCCCTTGCCAAGCTCACTCGTCAACGAGATTTGCCCGTTCAGCGCGGTCACCAAATTTTTGGTAATGGAGAGACCGAGACCCTGGCCGCCATTTTGTGAATTGCGCGCTGAATCGACTCGATAGAAGCGGTCGAAGATGCGCGATTGATTCTCCGGCGCGATGCCCACGCCGTCATCGCGGACGCTGAGGACGACCTGCTGCGGAAGCCGGGTCAGGGCCACGCGAATGGTACCGCCGGGCTCGATCGCCTTCACCGCATTTGAGAGGAGGTTGGCGAGAATGTGGCCGAAGAGCTGCCGATCGAGCGCTAAATTGATATGAGGCTCTATGGCGCGGATGAGGTGTGCCTGTTTGGCCTGCAGCGACGGCTCAAATCCGGTCAGCAGGCGCTCCAGCTCCAGAGAGAGATCCATGTTTTCTATGGTGATCTGAGCGAGCAGGGAGGTATCCTGAAACGTATTTTTAAGCCGTTCGACGAGCTCGTTAAGGCGGTGCGCATCGTTGAGCAATACATCCATGCTTTGTTGATCCGCCTCGATGATGCCGTCCTGTATGGCCTCGAGGTGGAGCTGAAGGTTTGTCAGCGGCGTGCGAAGCTCGTGTGAGATATCCTGCGCGTAGTCATGGCGAATGGCTTCCTGCGTCGCCAACGTGTGAGAGAGAACGCGCAGGTTGTTTGAAAGGTCGCGAATTTCGGTGATGTCCGACACGGGAAGCTCGAGCTCGTACTCTTTGTTGCGGAGCCGCTCGGTCTGCTCGGAGAGGCGGATGATGGGCGTCGTAATTTTTTTGGAATAGAAAAAGGCCGCCAGCCCTCCGACCAGTGCGATGGCCAGAAGAGAAAGGAGGAGCGCGCCCCGAGCTTCGGTGAGAAAGGCCGTGACGGCGACGTCCAGTGAGGAATCCGCAGGATCGTAGGAGAGCTGAAGCGTTCCAAGGACCTCCTGTTGTGCGTTGATGAGAACATATCCCTGCTGTTCAACCGATTTCGCAGCAGCTTCATCAAAACCGTCGTAGACGGCGAGCGTCCGGTCATCGGGATCGAGAAGGCGAATATCAATGCGTTCGTTTTTTGCGTACCGCGCAAGCTCCTGATTGTTCAGAATATGGTTTTCTTCACGGATGATGGAGCCGATATCCGCCGTAATTTGAACGATGCGCCGCGCACGGTCCTCGAGGAGGTAGTTTCGAAAGCTCGCGGTAAAAATATGAAGAATGGTGAAGCCGGTGAGGAGAACAGTCGCCATCAAAAGAAGGATGACGCCGAGGGTCATCCTATTGCGGAGTTTCATTAAAGCCTCCCGCCTTATAACCCACGCCGTATACCGTTTTGATATAGACGGGCTTTTTCGGCTGATCCTCGAGCTTCTGGCGGATGTTTTTGATATGCGTATCAATGGCGCGATCAAAGGACTCGTATTCCATGCCAAAGGTCAATTCAATGATTTCCTCGCGGGTGAAGATTTTGTTCGGGTGGCAGAAAAGCGTGCTGAGGATACGAAATTCATTTCGCGTGAAATGGATGTGACGGCCGTCCTTCAGCACCTCCATACTCTCGAGATTGATTTGGACGCGCCCGTCCAGCGTGACGACAATCGTTGCGCGCACCGGTTCGTCGGCCGTTTCCGTGCGGCGGAGAATGGCGCGGATGCGTTCGACCAGCTCGCGCGGCGAAAAGGGCTTTGTCAAATAGTCGTCGGCGCCGTAGCGAAGTCCCGTAATGCGATCCTCTTCATCGGATTTTGCGCTGACGATGATGACCGGGGTATCGGCGTTTGCCCGAATGCCCGCTAAGACCTGCTCGCCGGGGAGCTTGGGGAGCATGAGATCGAGAACGACGAGGTCGACGGACTGATTCCGGAATTTATAAAGAGCCTCCTCGCCGTCTTTGGCGAGGAGGACCTGATAGCCTGCATTTTTCAGGTAGCTTTCTTCAATCCGGGCAATGCCGGGTTCGTCTTCAACAAGCAAAATACACTTTGCTTCCATGATGGCCTCCTACTCTGACGTGGATTCCGAGGAGCCGGACTCAGAGGAGCTCGATTCTGAGGCCTGAGGGGCAACCGGCTTCGTCGGTTTTTCCGTTGTCGTCGTGACCGTTCCGTCCAGTGAGGTGACTACGGTCACCTTTGTACCGTCCTTGTATTCCGTGACCTCGATTTTATCCCACTTTTCGTTATACGTGGTCGTCGTCTTCGAGCCGTCGGGGTTCGTGACCACGGTTTTGTCGATCTTTGTCGGCAGGTCGCTGTACCTGGTAGGCGCCTCGTAGCCCCAGTCATCCGGAAGGATACCGGCGAACGCAGACGGGTCGTAGGGCGTGGGGCGCTGTACGAACGATTTTGTCTCTACCAGCGGCTGCGGTGTGTCCTTCGTCGCGAGCAGATTATTTCGCTTATCGACATCGCGCCACACGTGTGCCTTGCAGTTGTCCTTTGGCGCGGTCTTTTCGCTGACGATTTCCGTAATAATGGGATAGCGGGGATCCGCGGCACAGGCTGCGGTCGGCTTCTGCCCCGAAATGGTACAGACGTCTGTTTCAAAGATGCCCTCAGGGCGCGTGAAGCTGGCGGGCTCCAGACCTTCGTGAATGGTGCGCGTCAGTGCGCCGTAGAACTGTACGGGGATGGCCGAGGTTCCGCTCAGCTGCAGGTTGGCATTGTCGGAGCCCATCCAAACGGCGGTCGTGTAATAGGGCGTCGTTCCGATAAACCATAAGTCGCTTCGTCCCTCGGTCGTACCGGTTTTTCCGGCGGTATCAATGCCGTCGATCTGGCTGTACGCCGTGTATCCGGGTTGGTTTGCGACATCCATCAGCGCGCTGAGCAGCTGGTAGTTAATTTCCGGGGTCAGGGCTTCCGTAGCGGTATGCTCGTTTTTGAAATAAACCTTCCCGTCGCTGCCGACGATGGAAGAGATGGCGAGCGCTTCGATGTGCTGTCCGTTGTTGCCGATGGCCTGATATCCGCTGGCCATGGTAAGCGGTGTAAAGCCCTCCGTGACGGAGCCGAGCGCCAGTGCGCGATGCTCGTCGTTGGCGGAGGCATCCTCGCTGGCTTCAATAAAGGTATCGCGCTCCGGATGAGCCCGGTTAATAATGCCGAAGCGGGACAGGTATTCCTTGCTCGCGCTGACCGTAATCTTATCGAGCCATTTTACGGCTACCGGATTTGAGGAATACTTTAATGCGTTGCGCACGGTCAATATGCCGTAGTAGCTGCCGTAGGCATTGTAGGGCCATACATCGCCGTCCAGAACATCGACAGGCGTGTCATCCATCGTGGAAGCGAGATTGTATCCGCTGTCCAAAACGCCGGCATAGACGGCAAGCGGCTTGAGAGACGAGCCCGGCTGCCGGGGGAAGCTTGATGCGCGGTTGAGAAAGTGATAGCCCTCCTGCTCGCGTCCGCCGACGATCGCTTTGATTTCGCCGGTGGTGTTCTCAATGACGGCGCAGGCGGACTGCGGCTGCATGACGCCGGTGTCATCTACCTGGTAGTAGTCCTTGTTCAGGGCGATTCCGCCTTCGACGCTCGAGTAGAAGTTGGCGTTTTTAGCCAGAAAGTCCGCGCTGAGCGTAAAGCGGGAGCCCTGATCGCGCAGGAGGTGCGTCGTTTCGACGGGAATTGTGCCGACGCGGTGCGTGCGCAGGATGCCCTGCTCGTCGACCGTGTAGAAATCAGCTAAGTCCAGATAGTCGGAATAGGGATCGATGCGGAGCGAATCAATCGTGAGGCTGCCGTCGGCGTTGATGCTGTACTGTCCATCGGGAATGAATACGCGCAGATCGGACGTCATGAGGTTGCCGCGTTGGAAATACTGGAGATATCCGTCGTCGTTGACGATGTTTCCGTAATCGTCATAATCGAGCTCGAGATTCATCGGCGAGCTCGCTCCGGAGGTATCGCCGTTCAAAATGGTATTCATTGAGGCGAACTGATCCTCCAGCTTTCTTTGGAGCTCGAGATCGACCGTCGCCGTGACGGTCAGGCCGCCATAGTACAGAAGCTGAGAGGCCTCGGAACGGGAGATGTTCTGTGAATCCATCAGCAGGACAATCGCCTGATCCTTTACGAGATCCGTGAAATAAGTCGACAGGTTTGCGGCGCGTTTTGCCGGCGGACGGACGGTGGCTGCAACATCCTCCTGAATCGCCTGATCGTACTCCTCCTGTGTAATCGCTCCGTTTTTCAGCATTTGCTCGAGGACGTATTTTGAACGCTCGTAGGCGAGCGGATTGTAGACGGCGATATATCGATCGCCGTTAATGGTTGTTTCGCCTAAGACGCGCTGATCTGTGACCGTGGAGGGGCGGTAGGTTTCGTAAAGGGAATAGTCGCTCGGCGCCTGTACGACGCCGGCGAGCGTCGCGCACTGCGCCAGATCCAGTTCCCAGACATTTTTAGAGAAGTACACCTGTGCGGCGGCCTGAACGCCATAGGCGTTTTGACCGAAAAATACGCGGTTGAGATAGGCCTCAAGGATCTCGTCCTTTTCCAGCTCCTCGTCAATTTTCAGGGAGATGTACATTTCCTGAATTTTTCGCGTCCATTCGACATCGTTGCTGAGGTATACATTTCTTGCAAGCTGCATCGTCAGGGTCGAAGCGCCGCGCTGTCCGCCGCCGGATACCGCGTCGCGAAGCGTAGACATAATGCCCCAGATGTCGATGCCGTTGTGTTCGTAAAAGCGCTTGTCCTCTGCGCAAATGAAGGCATTTATCAGGTGCTTTGGAATCTTTTCAAAGGGGACGATTTCGCGAAATTCTTCCGTTTCGATGCGTTCGACCAGCGAACCGTTCGGGTCGACGATCACCGAACTCTGCTTGAGATTCGCAAGCATATCCTTTGCGTGAATTTCAGGCGATTCGCCAGCGACCTTCAGCATCGCTCCGGCTAAATAGCCGCAGATGATGGCCAAAAAGATCAGCATACTGATAAATAGAATCCCTAAAAATTTCAATATTCCGATACTCACTCTTTTGAACATGAAAGAGTCCTCCTCGCACAAATGTGTAATTTTAGCGTTTAGAGCGCAAAATAATCGCTTTTTGAACATTGTACCACAAACGGCTGTTCTGGTGTATAATGAAAACGAAGACACATAAAAGATGCCGCGGGCTGAAGAGTTTGCGGAAGCGCCGGAACAGATGAAACACACCCTTGAGAGCAGGCAGTGTGAATATGGAAAGGATGAAGGAGAATGGAAAAGGCATTTCTTTTGCCATCGCCTTTTTTTGACGCGCTTCGATCAAAAAATCGGGAAGATGGGGCAGAACTGATCGGAAAAACCGCAGCATATTATGTAGAGGCCGCATGCCGGGAGGCAGGACTTTTGCTTCGTCTTGACCGCGACGATGCGTGGGAGGAGCAGGATACGGTCTTTTTTATTTCCGAGGCCGCAGCATCCGCAGCGCCTTCCGAATATGCCTATTTGCGCGAGGAATTGCAGGAAGCGGACGCGGCTGTGATGTCGGACTATTACAATCATCCGATGATTGTTGCACTGCGCGGCGCGTCGCTGCATAAGGCGCGCGCGGCCTTCGCATCGGAACACACGTTCGACGGTTTCTACGGGAAGGTGGAAGCTCTTTTTCCCGAGATGGTCTGCGTCCAGGCAGACGCGTGGTGTATCGATGATTTTCAGACGCTGTCCATGGCCGAGGAAGCCCTTCGTTTCCACATCAACAGCGCACATCAGGATCGCGGGGTGCGCATTGACTTTCCGGATCAGGTGACGATCGGGCCGGAGGTCGTTATCGGGGAAGGCACGTGGATTCAGGGAAGCGTGCGCATCGAGGGACAGACGACCATCGGTGCGGATTGCCTTATTCGTTCCAACAGCCGGATCGTCGATTCGACGATCGGAGATCGCGTGCGCATCGACAGCTCGCTGATCGAAAAATCGGTTATGGAGGATGATTCCAATATCGGACCGTATTCGCATCTGCGCCCGAATGCGCATTTGGGGAAAGCGGTTCATATCGGAAACTTTGTCGAGGTGAAGAACGCGTCGCTCGGCGAAGGGACCAAGGCGGGGCATCTGGCCTATGTCGGTGATGCGGAGGTCGGTTCGAACGTGAATATCGGCTGCGGCGTCATCTTTGTCAACTACGACGGTACGTATAAGCACCGCTCGACGGTCGGCGACCGCGCGTTTATCGGTTCGAATGCCAATCTGGTCGCGCCGGTTGCCGTTCAGGAGGAAGCCTTTGTCGCAGCCGGTTCGACGATTACAAAGGATGTCGCGGCGGGCGGCCTGTCGATCGAACGCGCCGTTCAGGAATTCCACCCGGGCTATGCGGCCCGGAAAAAGAAACGGGACGAAGCGATTCGCCAGGCGAAGAAAAACGAGCAATAAAAGCGACTGTGGACAGGCGCATTGGTTGGCAGTACATGTAATGAAAATCGAGAGGGAATCGGGAGGACAGCAGAATGAATCACGTTGGTATGAAGGTGTTTTCGGGGACGTCAAATCGCCCGCTGGCAGAAAAGATCTGTCAGGAGCTGGGCGTCCGTTTGGGCGATCTTCACGTAGGACGCTTTGCGGATGGCGAAATCAATGTTACCGTTAATGAAACCGTTCGAGGCTTCGACGTGTTCCTGATTCAGCCGACCTCCTATCCGGTTAACGATACATTGATGGAAGCGCTGATTATTGCCGATGCATTCAAGCGCGCATCGGTTGCGACGATTAACCTCGTGATTCCCTATTACGGATATGCGCGGCAGGATCGCAAGACGCGCGGCCGTGAGCCGATTACGGCGAAGCTGGTCGCGGATCTCATCACCTCGGCCGGTGTCGACCGCGTCATCACCCTCGATCTGCACGCCGGACAAATTCAGGGTTATTTCGACATTCCGCTGGATCACTTTCAGGCAGGCTCTCTCCTGGCGAAATATTTTGAGCCGATGGTGCACGCCGATCCGTCGAAATGGATGGTCGTTTCGCCGGATCTGGGCGGCGTGACGCGCGCCCGCGCGTTTTCGCACATGCTCGAATTGCCGATCTCGATCATTGAGAAGGTGCGCCCGAAGCCCAACGAATCGGCCGTTGTCGATGTCATCGGCAATGTCGAAGGCAAAAACTGCATTATTATCGACGACATCATCGATACCGCGGGGACGATTACGAATGCGGCTAACTTTTTGAAGGAGCGCGGAGCGGCGGAGGTCTACATCACTGCCTCTCATGCGATTTTGAGCGGCCCGGCGATTGAGCGTATCGAAAACTCTGCGGTTAAGAAATGCATCGTCACCGATTCCATTCAGATCTCAAAGGAAAAAATGAGCTCGAAGGTGGAGGTGGTTTCGATTGCACCCCTGATGGCGGAGGCGATTCGCCGCATCTATACCAATCAGTCCGTCAGCGGACTTTTCACACGCTAATGAGATACGTTATTGTCGGTTTGGGAAATCCGGGTTCGCGTTACGACGGAACACGGCATAACGTAGGCTTTAAGGCCATCGATGAGCTTGCGCAAAGATGGGGTATTGAGGTCAGGACATTAAAATGGAAGTCGTTGATTGGCGAGGGACGCGTCGG
>JAEXCD010000084.1 GCA_023393715.1 Bacillota bacterium | reverse complement strand
GCGCATGAGACAGTCCGTAAAACGCCCCGTTGACCGGCGAAATCAACACGTTGAGCACCTGCGAGGGCAGCTGCACCGAGCTGGGATTGCGGTCTGAAAAGAAAATCAGCAGGACGAGCAGGGCCACCGTGATGAAAAAAGAACGCCGCGATCTTTTCTTCTTATAGCGAATCATGCGCGACCCCTCTTATTCTTAAACTGATCGATGTTCTTCATAATCTCCGCCGCCCCGAGGATGGTGTCGTGATTCGGAGTCGCCGATTTTGTGACGCGAATGCCGATTTTCTGCTCGATATAACGGGGCAGTCCGTCCAGCTGAGATGCGCCGCCGGTTACGTACAGGCCCTTCTTCATGATATCCGCCGCCAGCTCCGGAGGCGTTTTTTCCAGCGTGTACCGCACCTGATCGACCACCTGATCGGCAAAGGGCAGAACGGGCTCCATAATATCGTGCGTGAATACGTCGATGCTGCGCGGCATACCGGATCCCAAATCGCGCCCGCTGATTTCCATGCAGTCCGAAGGCTCCTTCTCCGACAGAGAGGCGATCGTCATTTTAAGCTGCTCCGCCGTGTTTTCTCCGATAACCAGCGAATAGCGCTCGCGGATAAAGTCACGAATCATCGCGTCGAGCGCGTCGCCGCCCTTTTTCATCGTCTGAGAGGTAATGACGCCATACGCCGAAACGACTGCCGTCTCCGTCGTACCCGCCCCCATGTTCAGAATCAGCGCGCCGGCCATACGGCTGTCGATCAGCTTTGCGCCATAGGCCGAAGCCAAAGCCTCCTCGACGAGGTAGACGTCCCGTGCGCCCGCCTGCAGACAGGCGTCCTGAATCGCACGATTTTCCACATCCGTCGCCGCCGATGGGATGCTGATCGTCAACCTCGGCGCCATAATGGATACGCCGGGAACCGCTTTGTGGATATAGTGCTCCAGCAGAGCCTGCGTGAGATCGAAATCCGAGATGACCCCGTCCTGAAGAGGGCGAATCGCCGCCATATTCTCCGGTGATTTGCCGATCAGCTCCTTCGCTTCCCGCCCGATGGCCAATATTTCCAGTTTCTTAAAATCCAACGCAACCACCGTCGGCTCTTCTACGACAATGCCCTTGTCCAATCGGGTTACAATCGTATTTGCCGTGCCCAAATCGATGGCCAGATCCGGTGCGACAATGCGAAAATATTTCATATTCGATCTCCACTCCTCCGCATACCGCGGCTACAAAATTCCGCGCTGCTTCATACTTACAAACCGTCGCCCTGCGACAATGACGTGATCCAGTACCTGAATATCCAAAAGCTGCCCCGCCTTCGCCAGCCGCCCGGTGATCAAAATGTCCTCCTGGCTCGGCTCCGGATCCCCGCTCGGGTGATTGTGCGACAGAATGACGCTGTTGCAGCCCGCGCGGATCGCGGGGCGAAACACCTCTCTTGCGTGTACAAGCGTCGCATTCAGCGTCCCCACCGAAATGACCTCATGGCAAATCGGATGATTTTTGGAATCGACCAAAATGGCACAGAACAGCTCCCGTTCCTCCGTTTGATAGACGGAGAAAAAATAATCCGCCACGCTCTGCGGATTACTCAACGCAATCTGTTCGAAGTCCCTGCGCTCCGTTAAGCGCCGTCCCAGCGCCAGACCCGCCACAATGCGGCAGGCCTTGGTCAGGCCGACTCCGGGCACCTCCATCAGCTCGCGAACCGTTGAACGCAGCAGCCACGGCCTTTTTGCCGCTCGATGCAGCAGTGCTCCGGCAATTTCCAGCGCATTGCGCTTCGCCGTCCCGCTGCCGATTAAAATAGCCAGAAGCTCCTCGTCGGAAAGTGCGTCGCACCCCCGGATTTTCAGCTTCTCCATGGGGCGTTCCTGTTCGGGAAGCTCCTTAATACGAAATTGGGTCATGGGTATTTCTCCTTTTCATGTTGGAAATACCCTTTTCAAGTGCTCGACGATATAGTTCGCGCTCAGTCCGACAAAATACCCGGTAAAAACGCCCATCAGCGTCAGGATCGGCAAATACAGAAACATCTTTGCATTGTTCAGCACAAAGGCCGCAACGAGAAGCTGCCCCGTATTGTGTGCCAACGCCCCCAGCTCGCTGACGCCGATCAGGCTGAACCATCGCATCGTCCGGCGATACGCCACGCCCATCACGAGGCTCGCGCAAATCGCCCCCGCCAGGCTATAGAAAAAGCTCGTCACCGATCCCGTCAAGAGCATGAGCAAAAAAGATTTCAAAAGCGACACCACTACGGCCTCGCCTATGCCGAACTGAACAAGCGTCACGACGATCACGATGTTGGAAAGCCCCAGCTTCGCCCCCGGAACGCCGATCGGAACGGGAAACATTCCCTCCAGCAGCGACACCGCCAGCGCGATGGATGTGAGCAGGGCGACGAATACCATTTTCTTCTGTTTCACACGGCCTCCTCACTTAATCACGGCGTCCAGCGACGCTTCATCCTCCGAACCGCCGACGATTTCGACAAAGAGGCGATTGGGCAGACAGACGAGCATTTCGCCCGGCGCCGATATCCAGCCCTGATCGATGCACAGATGATCCGGACAGCTCGCCTCGACGATATGCACTTTCTGGTTTTTAATTTCGATGAGGTTTTCCCCATGGGATGAGCTGATTTTATAAATCTTCCCATCCGTCGAGCCATCGAGCGCAATGCGCTGCTGTTCTTTGCCATTGACCTGGATACTGACCTCGCGCGCCGTTTTTTGCTGAAACCAAAGCGGCAGCCCGATGAGCGCCGCAATGCTTGCCGCAATTAAAAATGCAATCAAAAAACGATCTGCCTTTGTCGTTCGAGCCATCTCTTCCCCCTATTACTACAGCCATTAGTG
>JAEXCD010000049.1 GCA_023393715.1 Bacillota bacterium | reverse complement strand
TGATCTACCTGCTCGCCGGCGGTTTCGCAGCTGTAACCAGTGCGATGGGCGGCGTTGAGTCGACCGTTAACCTCGCGCTCAGCTACATCCCGCCGCAGTTCCTGATTGCCGGCGTCTTCCTCGTATCCGCCTTCCTGTCCCTGGCAATGGGCACCTCGATGGGTACGATCACTGCCGTTGCGCCGATCGCGATCCCCCTTTCCTCGGCTGCAAACCTGGACCTCGGACTGATGCTCGGCGCGGTGCTCGGCGGAGCGATGTTCGGCGACAACCTCAGCTTCATTTCCGATACGACCATCGCTGCGACGCGCAGCCAGGGCGTCGAAATGCGCGACAAGTTCAACCTGAACTTCAAGCTGGCGCTCCCTGCCGCCGTCATCACTTTTGTGCTTCTCTTGATCTTCGGCCGTCCGGAGTTCGCTCCCGAAGTCACGCAGTATAAGTTCGACCTCATCAAGGTCATCCCGTACATCTTTGTTCTGGTCGCCGCTCTGGCCGGCGTCAACGTATTCGTCGTCCTGGCCGGCGGTATCGTCTTCTCGAGCGTCGTCGGTATCGCTACGGGCTCCCTGCCGTTCATGGACGTCACCGGAGCGACCCCGGGCGTCGTCGGCGCAATCAACAACGGCTTCATGGGCATGGCCGAAATCTTCATCCTGTCGATGCTCGTCGGCGGCCTGGCCGAAATGGTAAACCGCGCCGGCGGTATCCAGTGGTTGCTGGATAAAGTCGGCAAAGGCATCAAATCGAAGTCGTCCGGAGAACTCGGCGTCGCCGGATTGGTCAGCATCGTCGACTGTGCCTGTGCGAACAATACCGTCGCGATTATCATCACCGGCCCGATCGCCAAGCAGCTTTCAAACCGCTTCCACATCGATCCGCGCCGCGTCGCGTCTCTCCTCGATACATTCTCCTGTATCTTCCAGGGACTGATCCCGTACGGCGCACAGATGCTCGTCATCACAAAGATGACGGAAGGCGCCATCAGCCCGCTGGCCGTTATTCCGAGCGTCTGGTACGTGCTGCTGTTGGCGGTCATCTCGATCGTATCGATTTTCGTTCCGTTCGCGGACGGCGTCTGCCGCAAAGATCCGTGGAACTACGAATATGATTGCCGCGAGAGTGAAGTCGCCGGCAAAAAGGCGCTTCTGAACAAATAAGCTGGTACCCTTTCCGATGAGGAGGCTGCAAGGCCTCCTCATCACATGAGAGGTGCTGCATAGATTTTGTCACTATTTAGTAGAGAAAAGGAGAAGAAAATGGATAAGGAAACCGCTGCAAAGATGCAATTTGACACCGTGACCGTTCACGGAGGATATGAGTCGAATAAGTACGGTGCTCTCGCAACGCCGATTTACCAGACCTCGACTTTTGTTTTTGACAGCGCCGCTCAGGGCGGACGTCGTTTCGCATTACAGGAAGAGGGCTACATCTACGGACGTCTGGGAAACCCGACGGTAACCGTTGTTGAGAAAAAGCTCGCTCTCCTCGAAGGCGGCGAAGCAGCCGTTGCCACCGCCTCCGGTATGGGCGCCATCACGTCGACGCTGTGGCCGTTCCTGAACGCCGGAGATCACCTCATCGCCAGCACGGTTCTGTACGGATGCACGTATGCATATATGGCGCATCAGCTGACCACAAAGGGCATTGAAGTCTCCTTCGTCGATACGACGGATCCGGAAAATGTCCGCAAGGCTATGAAGGAAAACACCAAAATGGTCTACCTCGAGACTCCGGTAAACCCGAGCCTCGCACTTGCCGACATCAAAGCCATTGCCGCGATTGCGCACGAGAAAGAGGGCGTTCGCGTCGTCGTCGATAATACGTTCTCGACGCCGGTTTGCCAGCGTCCGCTGTCGCTCGGCGCGGACATCGTCGTTCACTCCGCTACGAAATACCTCAACGGCCACGGCGACGTCATTGCCGGATTTGCCGTAGGTACGGCTGCGGATATGGCTCAGGTTCGCCTCGTTGGCGTTAAGGACTGCACCGGCTCCGTTCTTTCCCCGTTTGACGCGTTCCTGATCAACCGCGGTATGAAGACACTCGGTCTGCGCGTACGCCAGCACGTTGCAAATGCAAAGCGGGTGGCTGAATTCCTTGAGAATCATCCGAAGATTGAACGCGTATACTATCCGGGTCTGGACAGCTTCCCGCAGAAGGAACTGGCGGATCGTCAGATGTACTTACCGGGCGCGATGATCTCCTTCGAGCTCAAGGGCGGCCTGGAAGACGGCATCACCATCATGGACAGCGTCAAGCTCTGCACGCTGGCCGTATCGCTTGGCGACTGCGAGACCCTGATTGAGCATCCGGCAAGCATGACGCATTCCACCTATTCGCCGGAAGAGCTGAAGGCTGTCGGAATCAAGGAAAACCTCATCCGCTTGTCCGTCGGTCTGGAGGATGCAAAGGACATCATCGCAGATCTCGATCAGGCTCTGGCACTGATCTAACAGCTTAACAAGTCTTTCTGTAATCGGTCGCCCGTTTTAGGGCGACCGATTATAACTGTTTCTCGACCCGTTCCTTTAGGAGGCGATATGAATTTTCAACACCTTCAGTACCTTTCTGCCCTATATAATTCCGGCTCGATGGTAGAAGCCGCTGCCATGTGCTTCGTAACGCAGCCAACAATCAGCAAGGCCGTAAAGGCATTGGAACAGGAATTCGGGATTGAAATCCTGCAGCGCAACCGCCTGAATCAAATTCAGTTCACTGCGGAAGGCGAAGCATTCATTGAAAAAGCCACACGGATTCTCAGCGACTATGAAATTCTGAGATCCCACTTTTCTCCGGGGCGAGAAATTCGCTTGAATATTAGTTCCCAACACTATATATTTGTTGTGGAAGCTTTTTTGGAGCTCATCAAGCGATACGATGACCAAAAATATGAGCTGCAGCTCAAGGAAATGCACACAAAGTCGATCATCGACGAAGTCTACAATGGGCAAAGCACCCTCGGGATCATCTACCGCACAAAGCGCAACGACGCAGCGATCGAAAAATACCTGCGGGAGCGCGACGTCGAATTCACCGAGATGGGCATGTTTGATTTTCATGCTTTTCTGAGTATCGACCACCGTCTGGCATCGAAGCGCACTCTTTCACTGACCGAATTGGAGAACTATCCCTTCGTGTGTTATTCACAGTTGGACTATTCTCAGTTTTTTCTCGAGGAGGGGTTCATTCCTCCGGCAAAGCAGCTGATTCGCGTCTGTGATCGAGATTCGATGTACCGCATCATGCGTTGCGCAAATGCCTACACGATCGGTACGGGAACTCTGGTAAATCATTTTGAATCCGAGGATCTGATCAGCATTCCCATTGTTGATCTGCCGGACAAAATCCGCGTAGGCTGGATTCGCCGATCCGGCGCCGTGCTGCAGCCGCTTGAGGAGGAATTCCTCGGTTTGTGTCTCGAGCGGCTCAATCTGCATCGTATCCAACAATACCAATGATCTTTATGATCAGTACATAGCTATTGCAAGAAGGGAGTAGCCAATGATTCGTAAAAAAATCACCATGGACGGCAATACCGCTGCCGCGCACGTCTCGTACGCTTTCAGTGAGGTTGCCGCGATTTATCCCATTACCCCGTCGTCTCCGATGCCGGAATACGTCGACAAATGGGCTTCCCATGGACGTTTGAATTTACTCGGAAATCCGGTACAGGTTACCGAAATGCAGCATGAAGCCGGCGCCGCCGGCGCCGTTCACGGATCGCTCGTAGCCGGCGCTCTGACCAGCACCTACACGGCTTCGCAGGGTCTTCTGCTGATGATTCCGGATATGTACAAAATCGCCGGCGAGCGCCTGCCTGGTGTCTTCCATGTAGCAGCTCGCTCGATCTCCACTTGCTCGATCAACATGTACGGCGATCACCAGGACGTGATGGCTACGCGCCAGATCGGTTTTGGCATGCTCGCTTCCGGCTCGGTTCAGGAAATCATGGATCTCGCCCCGGTCGCTCACCTGGCGGCCATCGAAGCCAGCATCCCGTTCGTACACTTCTTTGACGGATTCCGTACCTCCCACGAAATTCAGAAAATCGAAATCTGGGACTACGAGGATTTCAAGGATATGGTCAACTACGAAGCGATCGCCGCCTTCAAACAGCGCTCGCTGAATCCGGAGCGCCCGACGATGCGCGGCACGTTCGAGAAATCCGGATACTTCCAGCGCACGGAAGCGCAGAACATCGCATACGACGGACTGCCGGAAATCGTTGAAAAATACATCAACAAGATCAACGACAAGCTCGGTACGGATTACGGTCTGTTCAACTACGTCGGCGCCCCGGATGCCACGGACGTCGTCGTCTGCATGGGCTCCGGCACGGATACGGTTCAGCAGACGGTCGAGCATCTGAATGCTCAGGGGCAGAAGCTTGGTCTGCTCAAGGTGCATCTGTACCGTCCGTTCTCCGCAAAACATTTCCTGGCCGCCATGCCGGAAACCGTTGAACGCATCGCCGTTTTGGACCGCACGAAGGAAAAGGGATCGCTCGGCGAGCCTCTGTACCTCGACGTCCTGCAGGTGTACTCCGAAAGCGATCGCAAGCCGCTGATCATCGGCGGACGCTACGGCCTCGGACAGAAGGACACGACTCCGGCGCACATCGCCGCGGTATTTGCCAACCTGGCAAAAGAGGAGCCGAAGAATCACTTCACCGTCGGTATTGAGGATGACGTGACCTATACTTCCATCCCCGTTGACAAAAGCTTCGTCATCTCCGATGGCAAGACCATCCGCTGCAAGTTCTGGGGGAACGGCGGTGACGGCACGGTCGGCGCAAACAAGGACGCCGTTAAAATCATCGGCGACAACACCGATCTCTTTGCGCAGGGCTACTTCGATTACGATGCAAAGAAGAGCAACGGTCTGACGCTGTCCCACCTGCGCTTCAGCCCCAACGCCATCCACGCAGCATACCTGTTGGATGAATCGGATTTTGTATCCTGCTCGCCGCAGGCCTATGTAAGACAGTATGACCTGCTCGCCGGACTGAAAAATGGCGGCACGTTCCTTCTCAACACGATTTGGTCAGATGAAGAGCTCGACGCTCAGCTTCCGGGCAATCTGAAAAAAGAAATCGCTACGCGCGGCATCAAGTTCTACACGATCAATGCTTCGAAGATTGCGGAGGAGGTTGGTTTGGGCAACCGCACGAACATGGTTATCCAGACCGCGTTCTTCAAGCTTTCGAACATTCTTCCGATTGACGATGCGATCAAGTACCTCAAGGCGACCATCGAAAAAACCTATGGGCTGAAGGGTCAGAACATCGTCGACATGAACATCGCCGCTGTCGACCGCAGCCTGGAGGCGCTTCACGAAGTGGTCATTCCGGCTGAATGGGCGCATGCAGAGCACGTCGCCGTCGATCACAGCAACGAACCGGAATTCATCCGGAACATGGTTCGCCCGATCATCGAACTCAAAGAGGATGATCTGCCGGTGTCGACCTACCTGCCGTATGATGACGGCTGCTACATGAACGGCACCTCCCAGTACGAAAAGCGCGGTATCGCTCTGTACGTACCGGAATGGCAGATCGACAACTGCATCCAGTGCAACCAGTGC
>JAEXCD010000043.1 GCA_023393715.1 Bacillota bacterium | reverse complement strand
CGAAAAAGCTCCCCCCGAGCAGAAAATTGCCGAGCTCACCGCCGGAAAAATACCGCTTCAAATCCCTGACACAGACCTGAGAGGAGGGCACCATCGCCTCACGCCCCAACGCCCCGACCAGCCCCTTTGGCAGCGCCGCACGGTGCAAGGTAATCTTGTTTTTCCCGGTTTTTCTCCATTGGAGGCCCAAAAGCTCATAAAATTGAAAATGAAATCCGCCGATTGCGCCAAACAGCAAATGCCCCATCTCGTGTACAAAAAGCCCCAGGAAAAAGCCGATCCCCGCTCCGACGGCAAACAGAAGCGCCATCGATGCCGCAAGCGAAAGAGTCATCGGCAGCGAAGCCTTTACCGCCGCCGTCGCGCCGATTAACAGCGAACCCATAATCAGCCATCCAAAGCCTGTGTACTTTTTTTCCCGCTTTTTGTCCATTTCGGCCTCCGTCTCAATGTTGCTCAATCGCTTTTACTTTGGGTATATTATACTTGATCTTATAAAAATGCGTTTCACAGAAAAGGAGCCCACACTTTTACCATGAGCGAGATCATAAAAATCCAGTACGTTTACAACAGCTGCTTTACCATTGACTACAGGGACTGCTTTATCATCATCGACTACGCCGAAGGCGCGCTGTCCATTCCGCCGAACCGCAAGGTACTGTTTCTCGTAACGCACGGCCATGCCGATCACTACACGCCGGATATTTTCCGACTTCCCGGATCGGAGCGGGCCTTCTACATCCTGTCGGACGATATTCGCCCGCCCCGCCTGCGCGATAACATTCTGCTTCTTTCCCGATCCGAGGAGGACACGGAGCAGTTCAAGCGGATCTACGATCCCTCGCGCGTCCGCCGAACGCACCCGGGCGACCACTTCTTTGTCGAGGGCATTCCCTTTCGTATTTTCGGCTCCACCGATCTCGGGACGAGCATCCACTTCCAATTAGGCGAGGTTTCCTTCTTCCACTCCGGTGACCTCAACGCATGGAAGTGGGCTGAGTTCACCCCGCAGGAGCAGCAGAAGGAGGTAGACGACTACGTGCGGATTCTCGAGCAGATCCGCCCCTACCCCATCGACGTCGGCTTCGGCGTCGTCGACCCGCGACTCGGTGCAGAAGCCATGCTCGGTCCGCGCCTCTACCTCGACCTGCTGCAGCCTCAGATCTTCATCCCCATGCATTTCCGGGAGCATCCCGAGATCACGGCAGACTGCGCCAGACAGCTGGCCCGTCCCGGCTGCCGGATTCAGACCATCGAGGGCGCAGGAGAACAGATTCTCATTCACGTATAATCCGAACGCGTTCATGTAACATCCGAACGCGCACAGACAACAAAAAGCACGCCCGACGACGCGCGGAGCCCGTTTTCAAAGATCGGATCCTTTTCCGACCCTCCGAAAAAGCTCTGGCATGCCGCATAGGGGTGCTTTTTTCTGTCTGTACATCTTCAACCTGTCTGTCTTCGCCCACGCCCCGCTTTCGCGCCCGGCTCAGCCCAGCATCATGCGGTCTGTCGCCGTATGCGTCTCAGCGCGCTCTTCAAAGAGCCTCAGGAGATCCTCAACCCGAAGACGCGCCTTTTCTTCTCCGCGCACGTCATAGATCACCCGTCCCGCATCCATCATAATCAGGCGATTCCCAAAGCGAATCGCATCCTTCATATTGTGCGTAATCATCAGCGTTGTCAGCTTGTTTTCCGCAATGAGCTCCTCGGTAAGCCGGAGTACCTTCTGCGCCGTTTTCGGATCCAGCGCCGCCGTATGCTCATCCAAAAGCAGCAGCTCCGGCCGCCTCAGCGTCGCCATGAGCAGCGTGAGCGCCTGACGCTGTCCGCCGGACAGCAGGCCGACCTTGGCATGCATCCGGTTCTCCAGCCCCAAATCAAACCGCGACAGCTTCTCCCGGTACATCGCGCGCTCCTCCTCGCGAATCCCCCAGCCCAGTCCGCGCCGCTTCCCGCGGCGCAGTGCAAAGGCCAGATTTTCCTCAATTTCCATATTGGCCGCCGTCCCCATCATCGGATCCTGAAAGACGCGCCCCAGAAAAGCAGCGCGCCGATATTCCGGCATGTCCTTCAGCTCCTTTCCGTTCAGCAAAATCGAACCGGCGTCAACGGGAAACACGCCGCAGATCATATTCAGAAGCGTCGACTTCCCGGCCCCGTTTCCGCCGATTACCGTGACGAAATCTCCGTCCTCGATACACAGCTGCAGGTGGCTGAGCGCTCTTTTTTCATTGACGGTCCCCGGGTAGAACGTTTTGGTCACATCGCGCAGCTCAAGCATGTCGATCCTCTCTTTCCACTGCTCCCGCGTGCTTCCGCGCCTGTCTTCCGGACGCCGCCTTTGGCAGATACAGCGCCGCGGCAACTAAGACCGCCGTCAGCAGCTTCAGATCATTGGTATTGAGTCCGAGCTGCAGCACGAGCGCAACGATGACGCGGTAGACAAGTGAACCGACGACGACCGCCAGCATCTTTGCCCAGAAGGGACGTACACGCGGAAAAAGCACCTCGCCGATCACGATGGAGGCAAGCCCGATGACGATCGCCCCCGCGCCCATGCCGACATCGCCGGCGCCCTGATACATTGCGACGAGCGAACCGGCGAAGCCGATGACGGCGTTTGAGATCATCAGCGCCAGCACCTTAACCGAATGCGTGTTTTGTCCCAACGCCCGCACCATCGCTCCATTGTCTCCCGTCGCACGAATCGCCGCGCCGATCTCCGTGCCGAAAAACCAATACAACGCAGCCACGACAACGCCCACAAGCACGACGCCCACGATGAGCCCCGCCTGATCCAGACTCAGGGTCAGCCCCAGAGCCTCCCCTGCTCTCTGTATCTGGCGAAAGACGGTGTCCATCTTCAAAAGCGGCTGATTTGCGCGCCCGAGCAGGCGAAGATTGATCGAATAGAGCGAAATCTGCGTTAAAATCCCCGCCAGAATTTCCGGAATGCCCAGCTTTGTATGAAAGAAGCCGGTTGCCGCGCCGGCCAAGGCGCCGATCACCGCGGCAAACAGCATCGCGATCAGCGGCGGCACCCCTGCGGCAATCGCCATGGCGGCAGCGCATCCTCCGGCCGCAAACGCACCGTCGATGGTCATATCCGGAAAGCTTAAAAGCCGAAATGTAATATAGGTTCCCAATGCCAGAATTGCCCACAGGAGCCCCTGCGCCAGCGCTCCCTGAAAGGCCAACAGAAATTCCATTTTCTCCTCCCGAGCGTCCCGCCTACTTCAGACCGGACGGCAGCTCAATCCCCAGTTCCTTTGCGACCTCCTCATTGATCGACAGTGTCTTTTCCTCCTGATACTGAATCGGCATCTCCGCCGGCTGCGATTCGCCCTTCAAAATGGACGCCGCCATTTGTGCCGACTGCTTGCCCAGCTTATAATAGTCAATTCCCGTCGTCGCCAGACCGCCGCTTTCCAGCATCGCCGCCTCTCCGCAGATCACGGGAAGCCCCGCCGGCGTCGTCACGCCCGTGACCGCGCCCATATTTGCGGAAATCAGGTTATCCGTCGGCACGTAGAGCGCATCGACCTTTCCGAGCACCGACTGCGTCACCGAGACGATTTCATCCGTCTTTGTCACCGTCAGCTCGACGTACTCCAGCCCGTTTGCCTCGATCGCCTCCCTGGCGAGCCGCGCCTGAATGATGGAGTTATCCTCAGATGAGCTGAACAGCACCCCAACGCGTTTTGCCTCGGGTACGAGCTGCTTCAGAAGGGCGATCTGATCCGCAACCGGCGTCAGGTCGGACGTGCCCGTTACATTGCCTCCCGGCCGCGCATTCGATTCGACCAGCCCCGACTGCTCAGGATCAGTGACCGCGGTAATCACAATGGGGATGTCGCTGGTCTGATTCGCCGCCGCCTGAGCCGAGGGTGTCGCAATGGCAAAGATCAGATCCGGCTTTTCGTTGACCAGCTTCTGGGCAATCGTCGTCGCATTGCTGGGATCGCCGAGCGCATTATTAAAATCGAGCTTCAGGTTCTTCCCCTCGACATAGCCTGCCTCTGCAAGCCCGTCCAGGAATCCCTGATAGCTCTGATCAAGTGCATTATGCGGCGCCAGCTGGATGACTCCGATGGATACCCCCTCCTTTGCCGTTCCTGCTGAACCGGACGTATCGCTGCTCTTCTGCCCGCAGCCGACGAGAAGCAGCAATCCCGCCAGCGCAATAGCCAACCGACTTCTCCGTTTTGTCATATCCATACCCTCCGAATTTTCCCTTGTAAGAATGATGGCATTGTACATCACGTCATGTTTATTGTCAATCTACTTTTTCGCTTTTATGCTTTTATTCGTGAAAGCGTTGCGCCCATTCCCTTGGCACCCGCGCCCGGCTTTCTCCCTCGCGCGTTCGCCCATTCCGACGCCGTATCCCGCACCGACCGTTCTTTTCAATTTTGCGAATTTCGACCCGCTCTCCCGTTCGGTCGCATCAAAAAAGGACGTCGGAATATCCGACGCCCTTTCGTCTGTACTGTTTACTTGCCTTCCACGATCTTTTTTGTGTCGCGCGCGATCATCAGTTCCTCATCCGTCGGGATGACCATCAGGCGAATTTTCGAATTCGGCGTCGAAATGGTCTTCTCCTTCGGCTTGCGCTGCGCATTGATTTCCGGATCGAGTTCCACGCCCAAAATCTCCAGACCCTTGCAGATATCGGCGCGCGTGCTCGCTCCGTTTTCACCGACGCCGCCCGTGAACGTGATCGCATCGACGCGGCCCAGCTCGACGGCGTATTGTCCGATCACGCCGCGCACGCGCGCGGCGAAGATGTCGAGCGCCAGACGGCTGCGCGCACAGCCCTTTTCCGCAGCCTGCTCCAGATCGCGGAAATCGCTGCTGTTTCCGGAAATGCCGAGCACACCCGATTCCTTGTTCATCATACGATCGACGTCATCCACGCTCATGCCCAGCGTATTTTGCAGGAAGGTCACGATCGCCGGGTCGATCGAGCCGCTTCTCGTCCCCATCGGAACGCCCTCCAATGGCGTCAGCCCCATCGTCGTGTTCACGCTCTTGCCGTTCCTGACGGCCGTAATCGATGAGCCGTTGCCCAGATGGCAGGAGATAATGTTGAGCTCATCGACCGGCTTGTCCAGCAGCTCCGCCGCGCGGTTCGTGATAAAGTGGTGGCTTGTTCCGTGGAAGCCGTAGCGACGAATACCGTGCTTTTCGTACAGCTCGTACGGAAGAGCATAGATGTAGTTTTCCGCCGGCATCGTCTGATGGAACGCCGTATCGAACACCGCCACCATCGGCTTATCGCCCAAAACCTTGCGGCAGGCCTCGATGCCCTGAATATTGGCCGGATTGTGCAGCGGGCTGAACGGAATATTGTCGCGCAGCGCCTGCATGACCGTCTCGTCAATCAGACACGAAGCCGTAATCTTTTCGCCGCCGTGTACGCCGCGATGGCCGACCGCTGCGATCTCATCGACGCTCTTCAGCACTCCGTGCTCTGCATCCGTCAAGGCCTCAAACACCAGCCGGACGCCCGTATCGTGATCGGGAATCTCCGTCAGATTGATGTAGTCGTCTTTTCCTTCGATTTCCTGCACCAGGCGGGATCCGTCAATGCCGATTCGCTCGACCAATCCCTTTGCCTGAACTTGCTCCGTGTCCATGTCAAAGAGCTGGTATTTTAAGGATGAACTTCCACAGTTGATGACCAGTACCTTCATTTTTTCCTCCGATATACGATTCTCTTGTCCATTTCAAATTGCTTTACCTCATACTTAATTATAGTATCACACCCCTACCCTTCCTTCAACGACCGAACCGGACGAAAAGAGATTCATTTGAGCGCACAGGCCTCAAAAATCGGCTATACTGAATGCATCTCGATCAGGAGGATGATCTATGCCGTCACATACAACGAGAGCCGCCCGATGGCAGCTCATTTTTTCGCTCGCGCTATTTGGCACGGTGGGGCTCTTTGTCCGCAGTTTGCGCATTCCCGTGTCCGTGCTCGCTTCCACTCAGGGCTTTATCGGCGCTTCCTTTTTGTATCTCCTGCTCCGCGCAGGGGGAAAAAGACCCGACCGCGCGACGCTTCAAAAAAGGCTGCCCCTTCTTCTTTTGTCGGGCTCCTTCATTGGAATAAACTGGCTCCTGCTCTTTGAAGCATATCAATACACCACGATCGCGACCGCCACGCTGTGCAACTATTTCTCTCCCGTTTTTGTCGTGCTGCTTTCCCCGTTTCTCCTGAAGGAACGCCTCACCCCGGTCAAGCTCATCTGCGTATTCACCGCCTTGGGCGGCATGTTCCTGCTCAGCGGTTTTTTGGAGCAGAAGGCGCCCACCGAACACGAGCTCCTCGGCATGCTGCTCGGCACGGGCTCTGCGGTTTTCTACGCGCTCATGGTATTGCTCAACAAACGTCTTTCCGACATATCGCCCTATGACCGAACGATCGTCCAGCTCCTAGCCGCCTCGGCGACCGTCCTCCCCTATGCGCTCCACTCGGTCTCCCCTGCGGCGCTTTCGTTTTCGCCCCTCGATGTGCTCCTGATTGCCACCATCGGCATCGTACACATCGGCTTTTGCTATGTGCTCTACTTCGGCGCATTCGACCGCCTCTCCGCGCAAAGCATCTCGGCGCTGAGCTACCTCGATCCGGTCGTTGCCGTTCTGGTCAGCGCGATCGTACTTCGGGAACCGATGAGTCTGTTCGCTGTGCTCGGCGCCATCTGCATCCTCGGCTCCAGCTTTGTCAGTGTCCTTACCGAAAAATGACGCCGATCAGTAGATCGGCGTCATTTTTCCCTTCGCAACGGCTTCCTGTGTCGCCACTACAGCGTCCACCTCGATGAGATCGCTAAGCAGCGAACGCATCCCATAATCTTCGCGATGCACGACGAACACGGCGCTCGTCCCCTCCCGCTCCTCGTCCGACAGGAGAATCTCCCGCGTGTGAAACTGCTCCCGGATAAATGCCAGCTCCAGTGTGTCCTGATTGTAGATCGTTACATCGATTTTATTTTCCTGCATCAATTCGATCATCCGCGAATACGGCTGCGCGACAAATTCTATTTTCTGTCC
Source organism: Bacillota bacterium (assembly GCA_023393715.1). GTDB lineage: Bacteria > Bacillota > Clostridia > Tissierellales > Peptoniphilaceae > JAEXCD01. The sequence continues at coordinate 24,156 of JAEXCD010000043.1, read as the reverse complement.
GCTCCTGCGCTCATAATTTTTATCAAAATGTCGATGAATCAGGTGAAAATAATCCGGTGAAAGGGGATCGATGCCCACGCGCAAAACCGGCAGCGCCGTCCACTCTTCCCGGATTGCCCCGATTGCATAGCCTCCTAAATAGGTGTGTGCAGGCAGCTTCAGCGCAATACAGAGCTGCGGCTCATTTTCGATCAGCAGCTTTGCCGCGGCCATCGACATCGTCGCGAAATGGTGTTTTCGGTGCAAAACCGCCTCGGCACGTATTTGCGCGCTCTGCATGTAGGCGAAATGAAACGGCACCTCCGCCCTGCCCATCTGCTGATAGATGCTCGTTGCGAGCCCCTCGTGCCGCTTCGTGTAGGGCAGCGGGGCAATCCCGCTGAGGCTCTCCCAGCCGGTCTGCTCCCAAAGGGGCTTGTAGCGGATTTCCTCGAGATACGTGCCCAGACTGCCCCGCTTGCGCAAAACGAGCGCCCCGGACTGCTCGAGATCTCGAATTGCGGTCTGAATCAGGCCGCGTGAGCAATTCATCTCCTCCGTCAGCTCATCGATCGTCATCATCCGATCGCCCGGCTTTCCGCGAAGCAGCTTCCTTGCCAGTTTCATCCGCACTAATCCCTGCTTTGAATAGAATCGTTCATCCATGGTGCACCTCGATTTTACCGAGCTCGTTTAATTTTCGGAAAATCGGCAAATTGGCCTTGTACATTTTGAGATATATCTCAGAATAGATTTCCTCGTACAGCTTCACGTTCTCTGCAATCGGCGTAAAAACGCGGTCCACCCGGCGCATATGCTCCACGCCGTCCCGTTCATCCTCGTATACGCCCGCATAAATCCCCGCCGCAATGGCCGCCCCCATCCCGCAAACCTCCTTGACGGAAAGGCGCTGCACGGGCACATTAAAGATATCCGCCGTCAGCTGCATGGCGACGTCCGATTCGGCGCCGCCGCCGACGACAATGAGCTCCCGAATGGGTCGTTTCGTCTTTTTCCGGATCTTTTGGAAGCCCATTTTGAGCGAAAACGCCACGCTCTCCAAAATCGCACGGTAGATGTGCTCCGGCCGATGATCGTCGGTCAGTCCCATAATGGCGCCGCGCGCTTCGGGATACAGCACGTAGTGCGGCGCCCAGAACGGATAGACGAACAGGCCCTGGCTGCCCGGCGGAATTCGGCTCGCCCTTTCATTCATTTCCTGCAAAAACGAAGGGAAATCCTCTTCGAGCGCATACTGACGGCAGAACCACGTCACGAGCCAATACCCCCTGTCGATCAGAAATTCCTCGTAAAATTTGCCCCGAATGCTGGAGGAAAAGGAGTAAAAGCTGAAGGCTCGATCCGACACGTAGCGATCGGAGGTCACCGAAATCGTCGCCATCGTGCCATACGAAATAACCGCCGTGTCCTCGCTGAACGCGCCTGCCCCCAGCACCTCGCACTGCTTGTCTCCGCCGGATGCGACGATCGGCAGCCCCTCCGGCAGTCCCGTCAGTGCGGCCGCCTCCGGGCTGACGCGCCCCAAAAGCTCTGCCGGCCCGCAAAGCCGGTAATCCAGCTGATCCCGGCGCACCCCCATCGCCTGCCAGAGGAAATCGTAGGTGTAAAATTCATTCTTGGCCCCATTGAAGGGCAGCACGCCCGCCTGCATCCCATAGGAATCGGCGCGTTCCCCCGTAAGCTTATAGGTCACGAGACCGCTCATGGTCAGATAGCTCGCCGCCCGTTCATAGGTCTGCGGCTCGTGGTACTTGAACCAGTTAAATTTGGAGCGCGTCGTAATAATGGCGGCCAGCTCCTTGGCAAAAAGGCGGATAATTCTTTTCTCGCCCTTCCACAGGGTATTCAGATCCGCTAATGCCTCCGGCGTCCGGCGTTTGTCCACCCACGTGATCCAGTCGCGCAGATAGTTCCCCTCGCGATCCAGCGCAATGATATTGTCGCGGTTCGCCGTGATCGCACAGGCCTCCACACGGTCGAGCTTCTCCTGCATATGCGCTCTCAGCCGCTGACATACAGTACAGACGTTCTGCCACACGGAATCCGCCGGCAGCTCCGCCCAGCCCAGCTGCAAAGAGTAGGGCGGCTCGCTCAGCAGTCTTTCCGTCGCCACCACGTCGCCGGATTGGGTAAACACCATTGCGCGCACGCTTTGCGTGCCAATATCGATTGACATGATGTATCTCGGATCATTTCGATATCTACGGTCTTCCATGGCTTCCTCGCTTCTTTGAATTTACAGGATTTTGTACACTCGTTCCTACAGACAGCATACAGCATTCGCGAGGCTGCGTCCACGCTTTCTCCAACGCCGCCCTTCCCCGACTGTGTGGTACCGCCTTACGCTTCCTCTTCGGTTTTTAAGGCTTCATAGATCGGCATCATCTGCTCGCGCATCGCCGCCGGCGCATACTTTTCCAATGTATGCTTGATATTCCACTCGCGGATGACGCGCTCTCCCTTCTGATTCACCCAGACCTCAAACTTTTTCTTAATCGCAGCGCGATACATCAGCGGCAGCCGCCCCATGATTTCATCGAACATCTGCTTGCTGTTTCCCGTCCACTCCAAATCGGCTAATTTCAGTTTATCCATTTTATCCTCCTTTATTTTGATACGATCTCTTCCCACGAACCAATATAATATGCATCCGCGTCCCGCAGGACGGGCGCGTTCCGATCCGTATTCACCGCCACCCTGCGGCGCGCCTGCGACAGTCCCAGCATCGTCTGACGGCTTCCGGAAACGCCGAGCAGCAAAACGAACCGCGCATGAACCGAATGCCCGCTCACCCCGATCTGCCGCTCTCGCGGCGCAAAGCCCGCTTCGACCAGAGCGCGTGTGACGCCCCAGGACAAGCCCTTCTTCTCCGCCCACGCAATTCCTCTTTCCAGCTGCTTCGGGTCGCGAAAGCCCGCGCCAAAGACGACGAGCCGCTCGGTAAACAACGCCGCTTCCTCCTCCATCGGCTCCACGCTCAGGCACGTAACGCCGCTCGGAGCGAATGCCGGCGCCGGCATTCGGGTGCATCTCGTGCGAATGCCCCGACGGTCATGCTCTGGAAACACCCCGCGCCGCACCGTCGCCATGGCCGGCTTTCCCACGCTTTGAATGGAAACGAGCATCTGCTCATCAAACGCGGGACGGATCTGAAGGAGCGAGCCGCCCTCCCACGAAAAGCCCGTACAGGATGCCGTCAGCCCCAGGCCGCATCGCGCTGCCGTCTGAGCGGCGAGCCAGCAGCCCGCGTCATCCGCGGGGAACAGCACGGCGTCGGTTGGATGCGTCGAGATCCACGAGATCACGCCCGCCAGATACGCCTCATCCTTCTCTGCCTTGTCAAGCGAGATGAGCTCCTCCACCGCCCCTTCAAAGGACGCGGGTTTGTCTGACCTCGTCAGAAGGCGCAGCCGCACAGATCCCGTCTCCGCAGCCGCGCCGATCAGCTCCCTCATCGCAGAATCGTCTCCGGTGTCGACGAGCGTCACGTCCTTCACAGAACCCACAGCGACCGGCGCGGTCCGTTCCACAGCGATGCGGCGATCGTCCTTGCCCGCCGCCTCCGCGAGCTCCCTGTTCAGCCACTCGTCCGACCATGCGTCGAGCTCTGTCGCCTGACGCGTCACCGTCGGAACGAACATCCGATGCAATTTCGTCTTCGAGCCCGCATAGCCATAGTGCGCTCGATCGGTATCCGGGAGCTCGTCAATCGACCACGTCAAAATGTCCTTCCGCCGCGCCAGCTGCCTGTCGCGAAGCGACGGATAGCGGATCGGAAAACCGCCATCTGCCGGGGTCAGCACGGCCGGCGCCTCGACGAGAAGCGTGCGCCGCGCAGTGCCAAAGCGCTGCACGACGATCAGACATGACCCGTCCTTCTGCTCCCTTTCTTTTTCATCCGCCCATCGAAGCGACAGCACATTCGGCACATAGGCCGCACCGCGCAGCGCCGCCAGCTCTCCGGGCAGCTGCCCGGTTTCGCTGTCGGAGGACGCACGGCCGCACCAGATCCAATCGATCGGCATGCCGCTTCGACGCTCTTCCGCCTTGAGCGCCTGCGCCAACGCATATGCGGTGGCATAGACATCCGCGCCTGCCAAGGCCGCGTCCCGAAGATGAATCGCCTCGTCAACGCCCTGCGCCAGCGCCTCGCGCAAACAGGCCCTTGCCGACTTTGGCCCCATGGTCAGCGCGACGGAGCAGCCGAGCTCCCGCCCCTGCTTCATCGCGTACAGCGCGGCAAGCCCTTCGAGATCCGCCGGATTGGGCATCGACCCCGCCGTATCGCGAAGAAGGCGCCCCGACTGCGGATCCGCCGAGATCGTCCGGCAATCGGGCACCTGCTTCAGGCAGATTGCTGCCTTCATCGCGGTAAAATTGTCCCCGGATTCAGCAGCCCGTCCGGATCCAACGCCTGCTTAATCTGAGTGAGCACCTCATATCCCTCGCCCAGCTCAGCGCTCAGATACGGTACGCGGTGTTTCCCGACTCCGTGATGGTGCGCGATTGCTCCGCCAAGGAGCAGGGTTTCCTCCTCGATGATATCCCAAACCGAGCGATGCAGCTTTTCAATCTCTTCCAGACTCATTCCCGGCATCGGCAATGCCCCCATCTCAAAATAGATGTTCGTCCCATTTGTGTACGAATGCGAGGAATGCCCCGAAAAGAAGATCAATTCAGGAATCGAATAGTACGCGCGCTCCGTAACCCGCTCGTAAAGGTCGGCCACGTTGCCCCAATTCGCCGACACCTCGATCGTATCGACCAATATTCCCTGTTCGCCGTACTTCTCGTATTCGTCCGCCGCATCATTTCGGTGTGTATACCAGATTTCAACCGGTTTCGGGCCCGCCGCCTTTGCGCGGTCCCCAATCACGCGCTCGATCACCTTCTGCTGATACGCCACTTTTTCCTCATTGCCCTCACACAGCAGAATCAGAAGACATTCGCCCTCCTCCATAAAGGCGCTGTACGGCTTCTCACACTCCAGCCAGTCGTGAAGCCGTACAACCGCGGGGCGCACCCCCTCCTGCAGGATATCCCGAATCAGACCGAAGCCTTCGCGCATTGTCCCGACGCGGTACGATTGCTTCCACTGCGCCTGCGGGATCGGAAACACGCGCACCGTAACCTGCGTCACAATGCCGAAGATTCCCTCCGCACCGAGGAAGAGGTGGCGGAGATCGGGCCCGGTCGCCTTTCTCGGATTGGGCTTGATATGGAGAATTTCCCCGTTTGGCAGCACGGCCTCCAGACCGACGAGCAGATCCTCAATGCCGCCGTACAGCGTCGAAAACTGGCCGATCGAGCGCGTCGCAACCAACCCGCCCATCGAGGCCAGCTCCATGGATTGAGGATAATGGCCGAGGATGTACCCCTGCTGATTCACATAGTTCTCCAAATCGCGGATGAGCACGCCCGCTCCCACCGTAACCGTCTGATTCCACACATCGACTTCCTCGACGGCATTCAGCTTTTCCGTCGACACGACGACCGCGTGTTCGTCATTGCATTCCGCGCCCGCTAAAACACCGGATCCTGCGCCATAGGGGATAATCGGGCTCTTCGTTTCCCGCGCCCGTTTCACAATGTCCGACAGCTCCTTCGTCGAGGAAGGACAGAGAACCACGCTTGGCAGTGTCGGCGTCCAGCCCACATGCTTTTGAAACAGCCGCAGCGCATACAGATCCGTTGCGTACCGGCGGCGATCCCCCTCGCTCCTCAAAATCTGATCCTCTTGCAAAAGATCATTCCATCTCATTTGCTCCATCGCTTTCCTCCATTATCCTTCTATTGTTTTTGCCGCAACAATGTCAATTCCCGTGTGCAGCAAATCCGCTACGACGACGCTTCCCTCTTCAATCGGCCTGGCGCGCACCACATCGCGCAAAGCCGCCAGGCCTTCCCGAAGTTTCTCCTTCGGAAACGGCGCGCGGGAAATCACCGGAAGAAGCCGGAACGGCTCGCCCGCTACGGCAATGACCGTCGTCAGCATCCTCTTCGGGTTCGTCATTTCTTCCTGCGCAAAGGCCTGCCCCCGGCGGCATCGATTCCCCGAAACACAAACCTCGTCGCCCCTTTTTTCCGCCTGCATCCGGCACCCGACCGGACAGGAGATACAAATCAATTCACGCATCCGTTGCCTCCCTTCCCACGATGCTCAGCACAATGGGTGTGCCGTCAGCCCGACAATCCGGGACGTCGACCGAAAGCATTTCCTGAGGCAAAAGTGCGGGCGCATTCTTTTGGTACAGGAGGCGGTCTCCCTGACGAACGCAAATCTGACAGGCTCCGAAGATCCGCCCGCTGCGCGCATAGAGTCGAAGCGATCGCTCCGAGGCGCGATATCTCGTCGGCATCAGGATGTTCACGCCCTCACCGGCGACAATTTCCGTTTGCTTTTCCCCCGATGCGCCCTGCTTCAGATAACGCAGTACGCCCTGCGCTGCACGCTCTCCGGTATCGGAAACGTGGTCGACGAGATCAAAAACACAGCTGACATTCCCCGCGGAGAAGAAGCCCTCCTTTTCGCTCATCATGTCGTTGTCTAAAACCGGCCCTCTCGTCCGAGCATTCATCGGAATGCCCGCCTGCTTGGAAAGCTCATTCTCCGGAATCAGCCCGACCGACAGCACGAGCAGATCACATGGAATAAAGCGCTTTGTCCCCTCAATCGGTTTTTGCGCCGCATCAAACTGCTGTACGGTGACCCCCTCCAGGGCAAATTTCCCGTGAATTTGCGTCACCGTCGTCGACAGATACAGCGGAATGCCGTAGTCGTCGAGACACTGAAAGACGTTTCGCCGCAGCCCTCCCGGGTTCGGCATTTTTTCGTAAACGCCTTCCACCTCGATTCCCTCCAGCGTCATGCGCCGCGCCATGATCAGACCGATATCGCCCGAGCCCAAAATGACCGCTCTTTTTCCGGGGCGCACGCCTTCCACGTTCAGATAGCGCTGCACCGTTCCCGCCGTCAGCACGCCCTTGGGACGCGCCCCCATTAAAAACGCCTGCATTCGGCTCCGTTCGCGACACCCCATAGCCAGAACAACCGCCCTGGCGCGGATGTGCAGTATGCCGTCCCGTTCGTTGACGGCAATCGCCGTCCGATCCTCTCTCAGCTCAATGACCATTGTATTCAGCAGCAGCTCCACGCCCAGCCGCTTCGCCTCATCGATAAAACGCTGGGCATACTGCGGTCCGGACAGCGCCTCGCCGAAGCGGTGCAGCCCGAAGCCGTCGTGAATACACTGCTGCAGAATGCCGCCCGCTTCCTCGTTTCGTTCGACTACAAGCACATTGTCGAGGCCGTTTTTCTTCGCCTCCACAGCAGCCGCCAGTCCGGCGGGTCCGGCGCCGATGATCAGCAGATCGACCTCACGATTCTTCATGCGCCACCTCCTGTGCTCTGACCGTTCGGGTATGCCCTGTCAGTATCGTTCGCTGCGCCTTTTTCTGCGCAATTTCCGTCACATCGACGCCAAGCTCCCGCGCCAGGATATCCACGACTCTGGGACTGCAAAACCCGCCCTGACAGCGCCCCGCGCCCGCCCGAACGCGCCGTTTAATGCCATCGACGGTTCGCGGATATGGCTTGCGACGGATCGCCTCGACGATCTCCGCCTCCGTCACCAATTCACACCGGCAAATCACATGTCCCGCTCTCGGGTCCCGCCGAATCCACGCATCGCGCTCCTCCTCGCTCATCTGTGCAAAGCGCGGCATTTCGGGGCGATTCGGGCAAAAGTCCTCGTTATCGGCCAGCGGGCGTCCCTGCGCGTCGAAGAAGGCCTCGACCAGACCCTTGACCCTCCGTGCGATCGCAGGCGCCGAGGCGAGCCCCGGTGACTGAATGCCCGAGCAATGGATGAAGCCCGCCGTTTTTTCCGAGGCCTCAATGATGAAGTCTTCCGTATAATCCGGTGCGCGGATGCCGGCGAAAAAGGAAATGATATCGCTTCGGTCTGCGCCGGGGAACATTTCCATCCCGCGCTGAAACGCATATTCCAGCTCCTCCTCCGTAACCGAGGTGTCCTCGCGGTCAAAGATCTCCTTTGCCGAAGGTCCCAGTAACGGATTCCCGGATACGGTTCGCTCGACCCCGCCTCCCTTACTGTTTTCGTTACGGTTGAGCGGTCTGATTCGGGTCACGCTCTCGCGGACGCCGGGACAGTTTTTGTCCAGAATCGCAATGACGCCGCGGCGCGCGTGCAGCGTATAGAACGCATCCCCCGCCATCTCGGCAACCTCGTCGGCGTAAATCCCCGCCGCATCCACAATGCACTTTGTTTTCAGGACGCCGCGGCTGGTTACGGCCGCAGCGACGCAATTTTCCCGACGATCGATGGCCAGAAGCTCCGTATCGAGAAAAAAATCCACGCCATTCGCCGCCGCATTTTCCGCCAGGGCAATCGTCACCTCAAATCCGTCGACAATCGCCGTCGTCGGCGTGTACACCCCCTTGCACGGATGACCCGGCACGTTGGGATCGTACTCCTTAATCGCCCGCTCATTCATCATTCGTATGCCCGGAACACCGTTCAGCTTTCCCACAAGATACAGTCCGTACAGCAGCAGTCTGGAATCTCCGGGATATGCTAAGACGACGGAGCCGCTGCGATGGAATTCAAAATGAAGCTCCTTTGCCCACTCGTCATACAGCGCATTTCCCTCGATATTCAGCTTCGCCTTCAGCGTGCCCGGCATCACCGCATGTCCCGGATGAATCATGCCGTTATTGGCCTTTGACGCTCCCATGGCTACGTCGCTCTCTTTTTCGACGACGGCGATGCGCAGCTTTTTCCGGGCAAGCTCCCGGGCAATCCCGCAGCCGCTGACGCCCGCGCCGATGATCACGACGTCGTATTCGCCAAGGACGCCCTGCTCCCGCGCAGCCCGAAGCTCCTCCGAACGATCGGGGCGCGCGATTGGGTGCTCTGTCGTCGAAAGCTCGTTTCGTACATTGCGCACCCCTCGCTGCTTCGCCGCGAAATGCCCCGCCGCCACGACCGTATCCCAATCCGGCGCCTCGCCCCTTAGAAGGACGATATGCCGCTCATCCGCGGTTACCGAAAGCGTCGAGGAAAGCTCAGGAAACCGGGAAACCAATTTCTTTCGAATGCGTTCCGCTTTCACCCGCTTTCACCTTCCTTTTCTAAATGTAATAAGAAAACGAATTCTTTATCATCTTTACTCTATCACTGATTTCGACCCCAACCAAACCGTTTCAGCCGTTTTTTTGTACATTTGAAAAAGGATCCTCTGGCGCCGTATCCGGTCATGCAGGAAACGCGCGCAGGCTTCAGACAAAGACAGGCGGCAGCGGATTTCTCCGCTGCCGCCTGTCTTGTTTTTCGTTTTCACCGCTTCCCGCACGCGTCCGTGCACCGGCCCTTCACGCTCTGTCCCCGTTCTCCCGGCGGGCGCGGTTTTCCGCGTAGCAGGCCAGCACGGTCTGCGTCATGTGCGCAAGCTTTGATTCGATTTCCGCCGCCATGCGCAGCTGCGTTCGCGCGCGCACCAGATTGTGCTCGGGATATGCGCATTTGAAATACACATCGCCGTCGAGAAAATCCGTCAAAAAACGGACGCCGCATTCCAGCGTCATGAGAAAGCAGCCCATGGGCAGACTGCGCACCTCCTCCTCGGTAAGGATCTCCCCCGTCTCGGCCAGATATGCCTTCGCGTAGGCCTCGTAATACGCTTCGTCAAAATGGACGAGCTCCAGATTCGGCTCATCCTCCCGCGCCGTCGCAGCGCCCGCCCGATTTGCATCGCCAAAATCGTAGGCAACCAGACCGGGCATGATCGTATCGAGATCGATCACACAGAGTGCACGATTCGTTTCCTCGTCGAACAGAATGTTGTTGATCTTCGTATCATTATGCGTCACGCGAAGCGGCAGCACGCCGGCATGCAGGCGATCCATCAGATACGAGGCCTGATTTTCCCACGACAGCGCCTGCTCCAGCTCCGGCAACGCCTGTTCGAGGCGCCCCGACCGATTTTCCTCCATCGCACGACGCAGCTTCCGAAAGCGATCCTGCGTGTCGTGAAAACGGGGAATAACCTCGTGCAGGCCGTCCGCGGGGAAGCGGTCCAGTCGCCGCAGGAACCGCGCAAAGCCCTCTCCGGCTGCGGCAAAGGACTCCGGTGAATCACTGATCTGTCTCGTGCTGCAGTGATCGATATAGCGGTACATCCGCCACATTTCCCCATCCTCATCCAATACGCTGAGCCCGCCGCCCTGCGCCGGGATTAACGTCAGCGTTTCGCGCGCCGCATCTCCGCCCTCCTCTGCGATGCGCTGCTTCAGAAACTCCGTTACGGCCTTGAAATTTTCCAGCACCTCGCGCGGCTTCGGAAAAACCGTTCGGTTTAACCGCTGGAGCGTATATTTTTGAATTGCGCCCGATTCGGTTTGAATCTGAACGCGGTAGGTATCGTTGATATGTCCCTCGCCAAAGGGAATGAGCTCTATAATGTCCCCTTCAACCGCAAAGCGCTTTGCAATCGCCGCCTGATCCACGTCTCTTTTCATACCGAACCCCACAGATTTTCGGGATACACCCCCTGTTCGACGAGGGCGCGGAGTCCCTGTACCACCGTTTTTTTATCCTCGGCATACGTCACGCCGAACCAGCGGTCGCGAGAGGTCAGCACCTCGACGTGTGCCCTCCCGGCGTTCAGCTGCGCCGTGACGACCGAGGGCAGATAAAACTCGCTCTTCATCGGATTCTCCGTCAGGGCGCGATCTAAGAACAGACGGAATTCGCGTGCAATCGCGTCGAGAAAATCAGCCTGAAAGCCCCAAAAATTCATCGAGCACAGCGTATCCCCCGAAAGGTCGGTGAACGTTTTGCCTCCATCCTCCGTATACCGGCCATCCGAGCCGTTTTGATAGATCTCCGTCCGCTCCGTGACCCGCAGAAGAAGTCCCTCCGGCGTCACGTCACAGATCCCTCTCGAAACCGAGCCGTTTTCCGTCATCGTGTTGCACAGCGGATAGGCCACCATCGCGTACGCGCCCGGCTGTCCCGCAGTGGCGCAGAGCTTTTGATACATCTTCCGGAACGCTTCCGTCCCGTAATAATCGTCTGCATTGATCGCCGTAAACGGCCCGTCGATCAGCGCACGCGCCGCCCAGATGGCATGTGCCGTCCCCCACGGCTTTACCCGTCCCTCAGGCAATTCATACTCCTTCGGGATATCGCTCAGTTCCTGATCGGCAAAGCACACCTCCACCGACGCGGGAAATTTCTTTGTGATGTGCTCTTCAAATAATGCCCTATGCTCTTTTTTAATAATAAAAATAATCTTTTCAAACCCGGCGCGAATCGCATCGTAGACCGAATAATCCAAAAGAATTTCTCCGCTCGGCCCGACCGGATCCGCCTGCTTCAATCCGCCGTACCGCGAACCAAGCCCTGCTGCCATCACGACTAAAATCGGTTTTCCCACTCGACGTGCCTCCTCCCCAAAACGGGACTTTTTTTGTAATAATAAAGTGTGCTTATTATATCATACCCCCGCTTTTCCCCCATTCTTTTCGCAAAAAGTCGTATGTTTTCCCCATATCCTATGATAAAATGAAAGAAATCCGAAGGGAGGCCGCCATGCGCTTAGATCACAACGACAAGCATAAAATAAAAATTGCACTGATCATCGTTTTTTTCTCCCTGTGGATCTATGCCTTCTTTATGAACATTGACTCGGTTCTTCGAATGCTCTCCACGCTTTGGGCCGTCGCCACGCCCTTCATCGCGGGGTTGTTTTTGGCCTACATCGTCAATATGCCGATGGTCATGATCGAAAATCGTATTTTGGGGCGCGTACCACTCCAGCCGAAGGTCAAGCGCATGCTTTCGCTCGTCCTGGCCTATACGCTCGTCATTGCGGGAATTACCTTTGTTCTGGTCTCCGTCCTGCCGCAGCTCATCTTTTCGCTGCAATCTTTGATCAACCGAATTCCGCCGTTCGTGCAAAATCTGAGTGCACAGCTGAACGATTTCGAACCGATTCAGCCGTTCCTCCGCTACATTGAGGCTGAAATCGCCAACATTACCAAGGAAGCCTCCCTGTGGTCTTATCTGAAAAATTTCTTCATCTCCGGAGACGGCACGGTCCTGCTGAGCCGCATCGTCGGCACGATCACCTCTCTTTTCTCCAGCCTGCTGATCGTCTTCATCGCCTTCATCTTCTCTTTGTATGCGCTCAGCGCAAAGGAAACCCTGTCCCGTCAGGCAAAGGAGCTGCTGTATTCAACCTTCGGTGAAAAATTCTGTGATGGATTGATGTACGTCTCCTATACCAGCTACGACAACTTCTACAATTTCTTCACCGGTCAGTTTGTCGAAGCGATCATTCTCGGCGTCATGTGCTTTGTCGGTATGGCCTTGCTCAAGCTTCCCTATGCCATCGTCATCTCAGTGCTCATCGCCTTTTGCGCGCTCATTCCCATGATCGGCGCCGTCATCGGCGGCTTTGTCGGATGTCTCCTGCTGCTCATCGATTCCCCGGCCAATGCGCTGTGTTTTTTGATTTTCATCGTGACGCTGCAGCAGTTTGACGGCAATCTGATCTATCCCCGTATCGTCGGCAAGTCCATCGGGCTTCCCGCCATGTGGGTGCTCGTCGCCATTACGATCGGCGGTTCGCTGTTCAGCATCCTCGGAATGCTGATCTTTGTCCCGCTCGCATCCACTGCCTACGATCTGTTGACCGATTACAAAACGCGCCGATTGGCCAGCCGTAATATCTCAATCGAAAGCAAATAGACCTGTTCTTCTTAAAAGAGCCTGAATCGAATGCTCCCGAATGCTTTGTTCGGGAGTTTTTTGTCGCTGAATTTTCAGGCAAAACCCGTGCCAAAAGTTGCCTTCGGTAAACGTTTTTCCTTTATTCGGCGCAAAATAGCCGTTTGCTCGGTTATTTTGTTATTTTTAAATTTCACTATGATATATTTTTTTGTAAACAACCGTCATTTTGCCCTTTCATTCCCATAGTCTTTCTGTTATACTTGCGGTGGTCAGGGCGTTCCTACCTCTCCATTTAGCGTAACGAGGAACAATATCATGCATAAATACTTAGTTAGAGGAGGTATTCACGGTGTTAGATCTGAAAATGATTCGAGACGCACAAGAGGCGCTCAAGGGCGTGGCAAGAAGAACCCCGTTAGAAGCGGCGCCAAAGCTCGGACCAAACATTTACATCAAGTCAGAAAACCTGCAGTTCACAGGAGCGTTCAAGCTTCGTGGTGCGTATAACAAGATTCGTTCTCTGACGAAGGAGGAGGCCGCAAAGGGCGTTATCGCTTCCTCTGCGGGAAACCACGCACAGGGCATCGCCTACTCGGCAACGCGCCTGGGCATCAAATCGATCATCTGTATGCCGGAGCATGCACCGATCAGCAAGGTCGAAGCCACAAAGGGCTATGGCGCACAGGTCGTTCTCGTCCCCGGCGTTTTCGACGATGCAGCGCGCGAGGCGGCTCGTCTGTCTCAGGAAGAGGGCTATACCTTCGCGCATCCGTTTAACGATCCGTATGTCATGGCGGGTCAGGGCACCATCGGTCTCGAAATTCTGGAGCAGCTTCCGGACGTCGATCAGGTCGTCGTACCAATCGGCGGCGGCGGGCTGATCAGCGGCATCGCCGTGGCGGTAAAGTCGCTGCGTCCTTCCTGCAAGGTCATCGGCGTTCAGGCCGCAGCCGTCCCGTCCATGTACGAGTCCCGCAAGGCCGGTAAGGTTACCACGGTAAAGGACGGCGGCACGATCGCCGACGGCATTCACGTGCTGACCCCGGGTACGGAGACCTTTGAAATCTGCCAGAAATATGTCGACGAGGTCGTCACCGTCTCGGAGGATGAAATCGCCTCGGCGATTCTCGCCCTGCTCGAAACGCAGAAGACGATCGCTGAGGGCGCCGGCGCGACATCGGTCGCCGCCTGCATGTTCGGCAAGGTCGATACGACGTTCCTCAAAACCGTCTGTGTCGTCTCCGGAGGAAACATCGACGTTACAACGCTCTCCCGCATCATCAACAAGGGACTTGCAAAGAGCGGCCGGACCATCGAATTCCGCATTAAGGTATCCGATACGCCGGGAAGCATGGTCGCATTACTCCAGATCATCGCGGCGCGCGGCGCAAACATCCTCGATATCAAACATTCCCGCAGCAGCAAGCACGCGGACGTCAACACCTGCGTCATTACGATGGTGCTTGAAACCCGAAATCAGGAACACATCGACCAGCTCACTCAAGAGCTGGAGGAGAATGGATACGTATTCGTCTAAGACCGGTAATCGAAGACAAGGCTTTCCGTCCTGCGGCCTCCGCGCGGCCGCCCAAACGCCGCGCGGAGGTGTACTTCTTTTTAGGGGGAAAAAATGGAAAAGAAAAAAATCTCATTGGGCTTACTGCCCCGGCTCGTCGTAGCAATTATTCTTGGTATTATTGTGGGCATCATTGCTAAGAACGCAAACCTGCCCATTATTGTTCAGCTCGGCGCAACGTTTAACAGCATTTTCGGCAACTTCCTGAGCTTCTGTATTCCGCTGATCATCATCGGATTCGTCGCACCGGGTATCGCTGAGCTCGGCAAGGGCGCCGGAAAGACGCTCGCGCTTACGGCCGGCATCGCTTACGTGTCCACGTTGATCGCCGGAACGTTCGCATATTTCGTAGATACCCTGCTGTTCCCGCACTTCCTGCAGATCGGTTCCATTCCGATGGACAACATGCAGAACGCGGAAGAGACGATGCTCTCCGGATTGTTCACCGTTGACATGCCGCCGATCATGGGCGTTATGAGCGCATTGCTGATCGCATTCGTCATGGGTCTCGGCATTGCCGTCACGAAGAATAAGCCGCTGAAGGATTGGTTCTCCGGCTTCCAGGGCATCATTGAAAAGCTCGTTGCCAGCGTTCTGATTCCGCTGCTGCCGATTCACGTATTCGGCATCTTCGCGAATATGACGCACGCCGGAACGGTTGCGGAAATCATGTCTGTCTTTGCAAAGGTCTTTGTCATCATCATCGTGATGCACATCCTCATCATCGTCTTCCAGTACGTCGTTGCCGGTGCCGTTGCAAAGAAGAACCCGCTCTCTTTGATCAAAAACATGCTTCCTGCCTATATGACCGCGATCGGTACGCAGTCCTCGGCTGCGACGATTCCTGTCACCGTCCAGTGCACGAAGAAGAATCGCGTCCGCGACAAGATCGCCGAATTCGTCTGCCCGCTGTGCGCGACGATTCACCTGTCCGGATCGACCATCACGTTGACCAGCTGCGCTATCGCGGTTATGATGCTCAACGGTTGGGCTATTTCACTCGGCCAGATGATTCCGTTCATTCTCATGCTCGGCATCACGATGGTCGCTGCTCCTGGCGTACCGGGCGGCGCGGTTATGGCTGCACTCGGTATCCTCGAGTCCATGCTTGGATTTAACGAAACCATGCTGACGCTGATGATCGCTCTGTACATTGCACAGGATTCGTTCGGAACGGCCTGCAACGTTACGGGTGATGGCGCGATCGCCGTGTTGATGGATGCTATTACGCCGGAGGAAAAAGCCGAAGCGTAAACAATATAAGTCAACGCCTTGTCCATATTTCGATGTGTGCGTTCGCGATTACCGGCACACATACAAAAAATCCATCTCGTTATTTATAAAAAATCCCTTCACGAGTGCCGACCGGCGTTCGTGAAGGGGTTTTTGCTTTTCAAGCGCGTGAGAGAGCTTTTGTGCTTTAATCGCGCCGACGAATAAGCCGTGACGCGCTTCTCTGCGGTTTGACCTTATTTTCCGTCCATCTCCTCGGTCAGGGAAATGATCTCGTCGATAATCGATGAGATATAGTCGATCGTGTCCCGGAGCGGCTGATCCGTCGTGATATCGACGCCGGCCATCGCGGCCAGCTCCACCGGGTTTTTTGTGCCGCCGGCCGCCAGAACCCTGAGCCAGTCCTGCGCGACGTGTTCGCCCTCCGTCATGATGCGGCGTGCCATCTGCGTGCCGACGGTCAGACCCGCGGAATACGTGTAGGAGTACAGACCGTTGTAATAGTGCGGCTGACGCATCCATGTGCGCGTCGAGCCGTCCAGTACCTCGACCTCGTCGCCCCAGAACTCCGTGAGCACCCTGCGGTAGATTTCGTTCAGCGTCTCCGCCTGAACTGACCCGCCCTGATCGACGATCTTATATACCTCGCGCTGGTAGGCCGCCTCCAAAAGGTGCGTGACAAAGTTGTGGTAATACGTCTTGGAAATCATCTGCGACAAAACCCAGCGGCGCATCCGCTTGTCCTCACCCGCCTGCTTGAGCAGATAGTTTTCCATGATGATTTCATTCGTCGTCGACGGCGCTTCGACAAAATACATGGAGCAGCGCGTGTTAAAGATGTTTTGATTGCGTCCGGCGATGGTGAAGTGTCCGGCATGCCCCAGTTCGTGCGCCAAAGTCATCACCTCGTCCATCTTGTGATTAAAGCTCAGCAGAATGTACGAATGGCTCCCATAGGGACTGGCACAAAACGCGCCCGTCCGTTTGCCCTTGTTCTCCGAATAATCGATCCAGCGATCCGAGAAGGCTGCCCGAAGGATCTGCCCATAATCCTCGCCGAGTACGGACAGACCGTCCAGAACGTAGTCGCGCGCCTTTTCGTATGTGACGCTTGGCGAATAATCCGGATCGACCTCCAGCTTGAGATCCGCCGTCGTCATGTGCTCAATGCCGTGTACGCGCCCGATAAGCTTTGCATAACGGCGCATCGCCGGCGCCAGATGCTTCATAATGAGGTCGATCTGGCGGTCATACATTTCGCGGCTCACATCCTGCCAATCGAGCAGCATGTCAAATACGCTGTCGTATCCGCGCAGCGTCGCCAGAATTTTTTCCTTTTCAACCTGAGTGTTATACACGGAGGCCGTGGCATGCTCGTGCTTTTTCAGCGCCTCGGAAAAGATGTCAAAGGCCTTGCGGCGCAGCGCAAAGTCATTTTCATGCTCCATGTGTCCCTCAAAGGAGTTGTAGGTCATTTCATACGTCCTGCCCCCGACCTCAAATTCGGGGAAGGTGATATCGCTGAACTTGATATCCGAATACGTGCGATACGGCGCCTCAAGGGTCGGCGACAACGCCGCAATCACGGCCTCCGCATCCGCCGACAGCAGGTGCGCTTTCTTTTTCAGCAGATCGGAAAGATAAAAGTCGTTTTCCGAAGAGGCTTCTTTCGCCTCGAGCAAAACCGATTCCGGAAGCGCCGCAAGCTCGGTATTCAAAAACGACATTTTTGCCGCAAGCTCGGAAAGCTTATTTCCTGCCGCGAGATAGCGCTGCATGGGCTGATTATTGGTTACATCGACTTCGACGTCGAGCATGGCATAGTGCGAAAGCAGATCCATCTGCTCTTCAATCGGCCGAGCCATATCCACGGCTTCGTTGACGCTCCCTGCGTCCGCAATCTTTCCTGAAAAGCGGGCGACAAACGCATTGACCGCCTCCTGTACATCCTTCATCGCCTGCTCACAGGCCTCTTCCGTTGCATACAGATCACGCAGATCCCACGTTTCCTTTGGATCGACTTCTGCACGGGATAAAATTTTTTTCATTCGCTCCTCCTTCAATCTATTGATATACTGAGTGTACGTCATTTCGAATGACGCGAATTCAGCAGCTCATTGAACCTGCTTCGCGCCGGTCGCCCGGCGTTCGCATTCAGTAACAGTATACTCTTATTCCATAAAGAGCAAAAGCAAGAAATGAGGAAATCATGCAAACACAAGATTCACGTCTCCGCGATTACGCACGCCTGATCGTCGAATTGGGCATCAACGTTCAGCCGGGCGAGCCCGTCGTCATCAGCTGCCCGGTCGACGGCGCCCCCTTCGGACGCCTGCTCGCCCGATTCGCCTATGAACGGGGCGCCTCCGAGGTCGTCTTTAACTGGAAGGACGACGCGCTGGAGCGCCTGCGCTACGACTACGCCCCGATGGAGATTTTCGAAACCGTCCCGCAGTGGGCCTTTGACCGCCTCAAATACTATTACGAAAAGGGCGCAAACCTCATCTCCGTCAGCTCGGAGGATCCCGAGCTGCTCAGCGGCGTCGATATGAAAAAAATCGCCGCGGCGAGCAAGGCGAACAACGAAAAAATGAAGCCGCTCGACAAATACGTGATGTCCGACATCCTCTCGTGGTGTATCGCCGCCATCCCGAACCCTGCGTGGGCAAAAAAGGTCTTTCCCGACGCGCCGACGGAGGAGGCTGCGGTCGAGCAGCTTTGGGAAAAAATCTTTGAGGTCACGCGCATGAATGCCGAAGACCCCCTCGCCGCGTGGCAAACGCATATTGATACGCTCACCAAAAGAGCCGATGTGCTCAACCGGTATCACTTCGAAAAGCTCCGCTACCGCGCATCCAACGGAACCGATCTCACCGTCGAGCTGCCGAGAAAGCACGTTTGGCTTGCCGCGGGTGCAGTCAATGCCAGGGGCACGGCATTTTTGCCCAACGTTCCGACGGAGGAGGTTTTTACGGTTCCGTCGCGCACCGGCGTCAACGGCACACTCGTATCGACCCGCCCGCTTTCCTACAACGGGAACCTGATCGATCACTTTATGCTCCATTTTGAAAACGGCGAAGTTGTCGACTTTTCCGCCGAAACAGGCGCCGACGCGCTCCAATCCCTCTTTGATGAGGACCCCAACGCCCGCCGCCTCGGCGAGGTCGCGCTCGTGCCGCACGACTCGCCGATCTCGAACTCAAAGCTGCTTTTCTTCAACACCCTGTTCGACGAAAATGCCTCCTGTCACTTCGCGTTTGGCGCGGCCTACCCGACGACGATCGAGGGCGGAGAACGCCTTTCCGAGGAGGAGCTCTGTGCCGAAGGCGCAAATGACGCCCTGCTGCACGAGGATTTCATGGTCGGCTGTGCCGACCTGAGCATTCAGGGCATCACGGCGGACGGACAATGCATCGATGTATTCATCGACGGCAACTTTGCGCTGTAGCGTTACGATGCGCAGCCCCATCTTTTTATGAAAAAGAATAGGCAGATGCGGATGATACTTCTAGGACTTTCATCAATACACAGTTTGGTGAAGCAGCCTATTTCCATCGTGGTTTTTAGCCTCTTAAAAAGCGGTAGGACGTGCAATAATGCAGTCCTACCGCCCTCTACGCTGTCCTTTTGCTCGTGCTGTCCCTCATGATGGAGCTTCTCTCCTAGCGAATTCTCAAGCATAGCAGGCTGATTGACCTGATTAGGGGAAAAAAATGATGGAATTAGTAAACATCCAAAAGAAATACGACGAGCACGTGATTTCTTCAGACTTCTCCTTTCGCTTTGAAGCGGGGAAAATCTACGCCCTGATCGGCCAGAGCGGCTCATCGTCATCGCCACCCACAGTCCGGAGATATGGAATCGATGCGACGAGATCGTTTCGCTTTCGTGACGGACCGATGATCGTAATCACAGAATCGGATTGACGCTAATGCAAAACAAAGGAGCCCCCAAAAGTCTGACTTTTGGGGGCTCCTTTCAGGCAGCTCCTTTTGCGTAACATTCGTCCCTTATCGCCATCCCGCCCACAGTTCCCTGGGCTGCTGCGGATGCCTGTCTGCGCATCACTCCTCGCGCATCGCTTTCATGCCCTCCGTCGCCGTCTGCCGCCCGGATGCATCAATCCATAGAACATCAATGGACGCCTCCGGAAAGTTCTGACGAATCTGTTCGGCCTCTTCCGGCGTCGACAAAAAGAGGGCCGTCGACAGAAAGTCGGCTAATCCCGAATCCGCCGTCACCACGGAAACCGATGCAAAATACGTACCCGGCATCCGCGTCGCCGGATCAATGATGTGATGGTATTTTTTCCCGTCGACCACATAGTAGCGCTGATAGTCTCCCGAGGTCACGACGGATTGATTTGCGCCGACCCGAAGCACTGCCGCCAGCTCCGTCGCCTTCAAATCAGGGTTTTGAATCCCGACGAGCCACGTATCCCGTCCATTGACCGGACTTCCAATCGTGCGAACATTTCCCCCGGCGCTGATCAGCCCATGCTCCAGCCCCTCTCGCTCCAGCTTTTTTGCCACCAGCTCCGTCGCATATCCTTTCGCCACTGCGCCGACGTCCAGGCTCATCTCGGCATCGGTCAGCTGAACGCTTTTCTTTGCATCGTCCAATACCACGCCCGCCAAATCCGTGTGCGCACCGGCTTTTTGAAGCGCCGCCTGCTCCGGCAGCTTCCCCGCCTCGGCATGCGACTCCTCCAGAAGTACGCCGTTTTCATATACGCCCGCCGCCACGCGCGCATCGTGCCACAGCTCCAGCACGGAGCCCATGGCGATATTGGTCTTATTCAGCGCCCGCGGCGCATTATCCTTGGCGAAGCGAATCAGCTGATACAGCTCCTCCTCGACGACGACCGGCGCACCGCCCGCCTGCTCGTTGAGCACAAAGACATTGTTCACGCCCTCGTACCGGTGATACTTGTCGTACAGCCGGTGCAGCCGTTCAAACTCCGCCCGTGCCGTCTCGTGATACCGATCCGCCTGCTCCTCGTTTTCGGTGTACAGCGTCAGCTGAATGACCGTGTCAAACGCATCGTAGAACGTGCTCTTGCTCTTCCAGAGCTTTGCGCCCTCCGACGTCTCCACCCATTCGCCGCGCTCGCTAAGCTCGGGCGTCGACTCCTCGCTGACCTGAATCTCCGCCGTATCCTGTCCCCCGCTCGTACTCTGCCCGGCCGGCCTCGGCCCGCAGGCGTTCAATAGCATCAGGGCGCATAGACACGAGACACCCCATCTCGACCCTATTTTCATCACAAACCTCTCCTTCTCTCATTCGCCCTATTGTACCACAATAAACTTCGAAAACAGCTTGCAATCCACTGCCCATTTTGGTAGAATATTTTGCACTGGGGACCGTTAGCTCAGTTGGTTAGAGCGCTACGTTGACATCGTAGAGGTCGTTGGTTCGAATCCATTACGGTCCACCATCTAAAATGCGTGAACGGTTGACATCATCAGCTTTCACGCATTTTTCAATGCTTTCAGCAGCTTTGTCTTTTGTCGTTTATGGCATTATATGACCTTTGTTGGTAGTAAAAATGGTAGTAAAAAAGGACGGCCGAAGCCGTCCTTTTTATGTTCAAAGTCTTCCCGTCACCGTTCCTCGCGAAGCTCCTTTTCCCGCTCCGCAACAAGCCTTTTCAATTCTTCCAAATCTTCCAAGGTGGAATACGTCCGGATAAACAGCCGTGCGCTCCCTCGCAAGCTGATGATCCGACGCTTCAGCTTGTTGTTTTCTGCCCATTTCTTATTCGCCCGAAGTTGCGCCTCAGACGTCTTCTTCTCACTCATTCCTCGTCTCCTTACTTTTTCAGCGCTTGATACAGCGCCGCCAATGAAAGGTCAATATATTCGAACCCGCTTTAATTTCCCATGCAGTTAAGAAGTTGGTTTATATCATACGTTATTATATATTTTTTTATCCGGTCCTTCTCTCTTTCTTACAACAGAAAAGCACCTGACCCGCGCGGAATTAAACTGCCCCAAAAGTTAGATTCTTGGTCTGACTTTCGAGGCAGTACAGATTGAGTGCTTATTCTATGTTCTTTTCCGCACTTCGTTTATTCTTCTTTTCTTCTCTTCATTTGAAGAAGTACCCATGCGCCGCCTGCAAGCGCCATAACGCCCCCATACACGCCTGCATTAAGTCCGTCACCTGTTTTGGGTGCATTTTTGCTTATTTCTTTTTGTGTACTTGGCGTTGGCTTTTCTGTTTCCGGCTCCGACGGCCTCTCCGGCGCTTCCGGTGTCTCCGGCGCTTCCGACGTTTCCGGCTCCGACGGCGTCTCTTCTTTGTTTGTTATCGTGAAGCCGTCCTTCGCGTCTCCTGCATAGCTTACGTTGTACCGTGCGCCGTCAAAGGTAACCGCATTTCCGCTTTCGCCTGCTTCTTTCACTGTATAGTTGTATTTCTCTCCTGCTATTCTGCTGGCATCCGGCAGGTCGTTAAATTCGCCCTTCCATTTGTTTTCCGCGTTGAGCTCCAATTCGGTATCTGTTTCCCATCCGTCCCGTACCAGTTTGACTTTTATGGATTGTACCGGAGCTTGTATTTCCTTCCCCTCATGATCCTGCCATTTCTTTTCTACCGCTACTCTTGTTTTTGCAGGCTCCAGCGGAACTAACTTTAGCACTACGGTCAATGTGCCAAGCTTTTCCGTAATGTCGTAGTTCTCTTTCTTTGTCTTCCCCCAGTCGATGGTGTACGTGTTGGTGCTGCTTCCCACCTCTTTTTGGGCGCCGGTCGCAATGACTGCTGCGGTTTCTTCGTTTACTAAGCCTGTTATCGCTGCTTCCGTATTGGCAAGCGCGGTACCGTCGTAATTTTTTTCTCCGCTTCCGGTGCTGATTGTGACAGGGGCCTTCGTTACGGTCAGCGTCCCGTCTGCTATGGCTTCCTCATAATTCGCATTTATTGCCTTTACTTTATACTTAACTTCGCCCGCATCGGTGATGGCTGGCGTTTCGTTTACCCAGGTTTTCCCGCCATCCGTGCTGTATTGGTACGTTGTTCCTTCTGTCGCGGCAGCTTCTCCTCCGCCGGCGTGGGTTCTGCCGTCATAGACGCCTTCATAATTGACCGCTTTCACGCTGAAGCTTCCTTTCGTGACGGTCAGCGTGCCCGGCGTCTTTGTTATCTGATAATACCCGGTGACATCCCTCTTGTCTGTATCCCTTATAACGACAGCCCCTTCAAAGCCTCCGCGATAGGCTCCTGCGTCGGTTCCTTTTGCGGCGTATCGCAAGCCCTCATACTCATGACCTTCAAGAAGCCCTTCCGCCGTTACGGTTGTCAGGTGATGCTCTGAGCCATTATATTCCCGGACGGCGCTTTCGCCGGTAAATGTTGCTTTTTTCTTAAACCGGGCTGTCAGGATATTGTGAGTATCCTCCTTTGCAGGATCGACTAAAAGCTTATCCCCCTCCTTATAAATTTTCCCGTCCGTCGCATTTTCCCAGCCAATAAAATCGCCGTACCCGGCCTTGGGCGAGAAGGTGTTTTGGGCCAAAGTAATGGTTTGATTGTTGGATAAATTTTCTACCGTCACATCCTGCCCTTCTCCATTCTCCCCCGACTTATAGGCTATTCTGGTTTTGGCCGGTTTGTTCGCATAGATGGGATAAAGATGCAGGTCTTGATCCATTACTACGGCGTCGCCCTTGACGTAGGTCTTCTCTCCGTCACTCCAGGACACAAATTCCCCCATCAACTGAGCATTTGTATCTTTATCGACCCCGGATATCACTGCCTTACTATTTTTTTGATGGGGCTTGCTTATCCTTATCGGCTCTACTTCGCCGTTTTCCCGATTCTCCCAATCTGTTTTGTTTTTATAATAATAGGCCTTTACCGTTTCGCTGCTAAAGTAGTAAGGATACAGGTCCGCATCCTCTTTTAACGGTTTGTTGAAGTCAAATTTTTTATATCTGCCTGTATTCCTGTCCTTCTCGTACCACCCATACCAGGTGTTTCCCTCTGGCACCGTTATCGTCTTTCCGGCATCTCCATGGTATAAAACAGTGTCTCCCTGTTTTATGGTCGGAAGCCTGTTTTCATTTAGATAGGTGTCGTATTGGTGCGTATTGTCTCTTGAAACTTCCCTTTCAGAATCCAGTTGATCATAGATTCTGACGAGCACCCGGTGCGGTTCCCACTTTGCATATACCTCCATGTCCTCGGCCGGCATTGTTTTCTTGTCCCATTCTACCTCGTTTGTGAAATCCGGATCATTGTACCATCCTGAAAACGTGAATTTTTCCGGGATATGATTGGGCCTTTCCGGCGCATTCTGTGCCTGTGCGTACGCTTTTAACGGTGTGCCATATGGTATCTCGACGGTTTCCTTCCCGCCTTCACCGTTATCAAAGGTCAGCTTATATTTGTTTCTTGCATTATAGATTTCCAGAGTCTTTTCATACTTCACTACTCTGTTTTCGTCTGTAAGTGTTACCGGCGGTTCGTTATCTTTTATATAATAACTTGCCTTAAAGCCGACATACTTATCAGAAACAGTGAACTCGCCGTTTTTTGATGCGATCTGCGCCGCCAGATCATACCTGTTTTCCTCATCCAGCCGCT
>JAEXCD010000035.1 GCA_023393715.1 Bacillota bacterium | reverse complement strand
CGATCTGGTAGCCGTAGGCCGTTCCCAGCGTCCCCTTTTCATCCTGCCAGGAATCCCAATAATGCACATTGTATTTTTCCTTCAAAAGCTGCACGTCATTCGAATGATCCTGATAAATCCACAGCAGCTCGCGAATCGCCGTTTTCCACGCGATGCGGCGGTAGTGAATCAGCGGTACCTCCCCCGGTTCATAGGAAAACACCTGCTGCGGAAGATACTTTGTCCGCGCCGGCACACCGTCCTCCCACCTCGGACGCACTTGGGCTCCGGGAACATCCGCCTCCAAAAAGCCATGCTGGAGCAGCCGTCGGGCCGCTTCCGAAAAGCGCTCGTCTACACGTGTCATGGTCTTCCTCCTCCTGTTTTTTATGCCGTTTTTCGCCTCCTGCGCCCCGGTCAGTTCTGCTGCTCCGAAACCAGAGCCAGCTTTTTTACCTGATCCTCGGTGATCAACGCATCGATCATTTCCTGAATGTCGCCGTCCAGATACCCCTGAAGCTGGTAGACCGTGCGGTTAATGCGGTGATCCGTCACACGTCCCTGAGGAAAATTGTAGGTTCGAATGCGCTCGGAGCGATCCCCCGTACCCACCTGCGATTTCCGATCCGCAGAGATTTCCTTTTGCTGTTCCTCCAGCATTCGGTCGTACAGGCGCGCGCGCAAAACCTGCATCGCCTTTTCCTTGTTTTTCAGCTGGCTCTTTTCGTCCTGACAGGAAACGACGATCCCCGTCGGGAGGTGCGTGAGGCGAACGGCCGAGTCCGTCGTATTGACGCATTGCCCGCCGTGTCCGCTCGCGCGGAACACGTCCACGCGTACCTCGTTGGGATCGATCTCGATATCGACGTCCTCCGCCTCCGGAAGCACCGCTACCGTCGCCGTCGACGTATGAATGCGCCCGCTGGATTCCGTTTCGGGCACGCGCTGCACGCGGTGTACGCCCGACTCGTACTTCAGACGGGAATAGGCGCCCTCGCCCTTGACCATAAAGACGGCTTCCTTGATGCCGCCGAGTCCCTGATCCTGGTAGCTGAGCTCCTCCGTCTTATACCCCTGTTTATCGGCGTACATGTGGTACATGCGGTATAAATCCGCCGCAAACAGACAGGCCTCATCTCCGCCGACGCCGCCGCGGATTTCGACCAGAACATTTTTATGGTCATTCGGATCCTTCGGCAGAAGCAGCAGCTTCAGCTCCTGCTCCAGCTGATCGCGCAGCTCAATATTGGCCGCCAAATCCTCGCGGAGCATCTGCTGCAGCTCCTGTTCGGTTTCCTCCTCCAGCATGGCGCGGTCCTCGTCGATCGCCTCCACCGCCCTGGAATAGCGCGCATACGCCTCCGAGAGCGGCTTCAAATCCGAATACTCCCGGTTGACCTGCCGCCACTCATTCATATTGGACAGCAGATCCGCATCCGCTAAGCGAAGCTCGTACTGCCGCATTTTTTCACTGATGTTTTTCAAATTCTCAAACATGTATTCTCTCCCGTGTGTTTCCCCAGCCGACCCGAGACAATACGCTCCCGGTCGGAGAAATCGCGCTGCAAAACGACATCCACAAAGCCCGCGCGCTCCATTTCCGCCCGAATGGGCGCGCCCTGTCCGTCGCCGATTTCCAGATAAAGCCGTCCGTTTTTCGTCAATTTATCCGCGGCCTGAATGATCAGCCTCCGGTACACGGCCATACCGTCCGCGCCGGCATACAGCGCCATCTCCGGCTCGTAGTCCAGCTCCCGCTGCAATTTTCCCCGCTCCGTTTCCGGAATATAGGGCGGATTCGAGCAAATGACATCCGCCGCGCCCTCCAGCGCCTCCAGCAGATCCGACTGCCGCCATGCAATGCGCGCGGCCGCGACGGGCTCGCCCGTCCGATTCAGGTACGCCTCGTTCTCCCTTGCGAGCGACAGCGCCTCCGCCGACAGGTCCAGACCAATGACGAGCCGGCACCGCGTCTCCCGGACGAGTGTCAGCGGAAGAATCCCGCTGCCCGTGCCGACGTCCGCAATGAGACAGCCGTCGACCCCGTCCCGAACCATTTTTTCGACCAACAGCTCCGTTTCCGGCCGCGGAATCAGCGCCCGGGGATCCGTCAAAAAATCCCGCCCGTAAAAATTCCAGCGGCCGATCGCATATTGAAGCGGATATCCTGTCTCCCGAAGCCGATGAATCCGGTGAAATTCCTCCGCCACCTTCTCCGGCAGCATCCGGTGCTGCCTGGCCCGGACGCTGCCGGGGCTTTCATTCAATAAATAGCTCAGTGCCACAACGGCCTGTTCATCCGGCCATGTGCGGAGCAGCTCGCCGATCACCATCGGTCCGCCTCCGCATCCTCCGGAATCACCGCCTTCAGCGCCTCAATCGCCACCTCGATCATGTCGTCCGACGGTTCGCGAACCGTCGCCACGCGCTGAACGAACAGCCCCGGCTTTTGCATGAGGCGCGAAAACGCGTTGCTGTTTCGCCCCATCCACAGATTCAGCTCATAGGTCAGTCCAATCAGAACGGGCAGAATAAGCAGGCGAATCAAAAGCCGAAGCAACGGGTTTGGCCAGCCGAAAAAGCTCAGCAGAATCGCTGACAGCAGCACGAGGTTCGCCAAGAAGCTCGTCCCGCAGCGCGGATGCAGCCGCGGATATTTTCGCACATTCTCTACCGTCAGTTCTTCTCCGTGCTCGTAGCAGGCGATCGACTTATGCTCTGCTCCGTGATACATGAACACGCGCTTCAATTCCGGAATGCGGCTGATGGCCCACACATAACCCAAAAAGAACAGCACGCGCAAAACCCCTTCAAACAGGTTGAGCAGCACGACATTGGGCAAAACAGGCTTCATCCAGCTTGTTACCCAGGTAGGGAGGAAAAAAAACAACCCGATGACCGCCGCCGCCAAAACGACCGTCATGACCGTCGACTCGACCTTCTCGGCGCGCCGCTTCCCAAGAAGCTTTTCCAGAAGGCCGGGCTTTTCATCCTCGCCGAGTTCGCCCGCCTGCTCCGCGGAATATTCGATGGCCTTCATGCCGCGCGTCATGGAATCGACCAGGGCCGCGATCCCCCGAAAAAACGGCTTCCGAAAAACCGGGTAGGTCTTCGCCAGTCCGCTCACCGGTTCCGTTTTCAGACAGATCGTTCCGTCCGCCGACCGCGTCGCAATTGCCGTTTCAAAGGGACCTTTCATTAAAATCCCCTCCAGCAGCGCCTGTCCGCCGATGGTCGTATATTTTACCTCCGTCTGCCGCACCTTTTCCCGCATATTTGTTTGTCTGTCCAAAGATGCCCCCCTAACTCGATGAAAAGAAAAAAAGACCAGCCGATGGCTGATCTTTCGCGTGGACTCAATCCATGTTGTACTTTTTCTTGAACCGCTCGACTCGGCCACCGCGCTCGGCGAACTTCTGTTTACCAGTATAAAACGGATGGCATTCCGAGCAGACTTCGACTTTAAGGCTTTCCTTCGTCGAACCTGTCGTGAACGTATTTCCGCAGGCGCATACGACGGTCGCATTCTCGTAATAATCCGGATGGATATCCTTTTTCACTCTTCCTCACCTCTCTCCGTCACTTGATCGCTTCCATAGCCTCACGATTATATCATGGGACGTCATCGTTGACAATTATTTTCTTCAATCTCTGCCGGATTCAGCGCTCCTGCGGGATCGGGGTTTGATGAACGCGTCGATTTCGCTATAATGAAAAGGAAAATAAACGCGCCCGACAGGGTATGTGAAGGAGCTTGTTTTGAAAAATATTATCGTCCTGTTCGGCGGACGAAGCACGGAACATGAGATTTCCCTGCGCAGTGCCCGCAACGTACTCAATGAATTAGATCGGTCCCGCTATCGGGTTTACGGCGTCTATCTCGACAAGCAGGGCCGCTTTCTGCCTCTTGGCGAGATTACCGCGCCCCTTGAAAAGCCCGAGGACCTCATTCGAACCTCCTCGCTGTCTCGTCTTGAATCGATTGCCGACTTCTGCCGCTTTGCCGCACAGCTGGATCAGGCGGTCGCCTTCCCCGTCATTCACGGGCAAACCGGTGAAGACGGCGAAATTCAGGGCTTTTTACAGATGCTCGGCATCCCCTACGTCGGAGCCGGTCTGACCGCCAGCGCGCTTTGCATGGATAAGGGCTTTGCCAACCACGTTTTCCGCGACTGCGGCATCCCCGAGGCCCGCTTCGTCGTTCTGACGCGTTCCGAATATGCGAACGCCGATCCGGACGTGCTGTTTCCCTCCATTGTCGAACAATGCGGCCCGTCCTGCTTCGTGAAGCCCGCCAATAACGGCTCGTCGGTCGGGGTCATGCGCGCCACGGAGCACACGCTTCGGGAAGCGATCGAAAACGCATTCCGCTACGATCAGCGCATCGTCATCGAGGAGGAAATCACCGGATGTGAGCTGGAGGTCTCGATCCTCGGAAACGCGGACGCGAAGGCCTCCAGACCCGGCAGCTATACGACAACGCGCGAGATGCTGGATTATACGGCAAAATACAACGACCGGCAAACC
Source organism: Bacillota bacterium (assembly GCA_023393715.1). Taxonomy (GTDB): domain Bacteria; phylum Bacillota; class Clostridia; order Tissierellales; family Peptoniphilaceae; genus JAEXCD01. The sequence goes on along the minus strand of JAEXCD010000035.1, from coordinate 18,106 downwards.
GTCGAAAACGTGCCGCATCCGCTGTCGGAGGAGAAGACAAATCAGCTTCGGGAGCTGGCGCTGAGAGCCTACCACGCAGCAGGCTGCGAGGGTCTGGCCCGCGTCGATATCTTCATGGATAAGGATGAGAACTTTTTCGTCAACGAGATCAATACGATGCCCGGCATGACGCCGACCTCATTGGCCTCCAAGCTCTGGACGGCATTAACCGATATGACCTTCCCCGAGTACCTCGACGCCATCATCGCCTACGCGGAGGAATCCGCACAGCGTCGGGCGTCCATTGAAACGACCTGGGGGCAGAAATGAAAAAACAAACCTTGGGATCCATCGCCCGCTTTGCCGGAGCAACGCTGACTCATCCCGAAAAAGCGGATCAGCCTATTCGGGGAATCTCCACCGATACGAGAACGATTCGCGAGGGGGATATCTATATTCCGCTGATCGGCGCACGCCTCGACGGACATCGCTTCATGGATGCGGCCTTTGAAAAGGGTGCGGCCGCTTCCTTTGTCGATGCACATCACGAAACCGACGGCGAGCACTGTTTTTTGCGCGTTGAGGATACGATGAACGCTTTTCATCAGCTGGCGTGCGAATACCGCGCCTCGCTTTCCGCCAAAATCATTGGCATTACCGGCTCAAACGGCAAGACGACGACGAAGGACATCCTGAACTCCGTCTTATCGGAGCACTATCGAACGAAAAAAACCATCGGCAATCTCAATAATCAGATCGGCGTCCCCCGAACGCTCGTCGATCTCGATGAGGACACGGAGATCGGCGTACTCGAGCTTGGCATGGACCATTTTGGCGAAATCGCCCGACTCGCCGAACTGTCAAAGCCCGATATCGGCGTCATTACGAACGTCGGCGACGTCCACCTCGAATTTCTCGGGACGCGCGAAAATGTCGCCCAGGCAAAATTAGAGATTCTGGAACAGATGGATGAAAGCGGCATTTTCCTGTACAACGGGGACGACCCCGTGCTTCGGAGGGCCGTGGAAGCGCGAACGATCCGCCCGAGGGTGCTGACCTACGGCACGCAGGGCGACGTCGATTACCGCATTGAGCCGCTCCGTTCCAACGCCTCGGGCAATACCTTCCTGCTCAACGGAACGCGGTGGCACGTCAATCTCATCGGAAGCTACCAGGTGTACAACGCGGCCGTCGGCGTCATCGTCGGCGAGCTGCTCGGCTTGAGCGAGGATGAAATCCGGCGCGGCCTGCACGTCGAGGACCCCACAGCGATGCGCAGCGAGCTCGTGCACTGCGATGGCTTCGATCTGTTCATCGACTGCTATAAATCGAACCCCCAAAGCCTGAACGAAGCCATTGAAACGACAAAGCTTCTCGCCGGATACCGCAAAAAAATCGCCATTCTGGGCGACATGCTTGAACTGGGCGAACGCGAGCACGAGCTCCATCGCGAATGCGGCCGTCGCCTGACGCCGAAGGATTTCGATTACGTCCTCTTCTACGGCGACCTGGCCAGGGACATGATGGAGGGGGCTTTGGAAACCATGCCGGCCGATCGCGTATTCCATTTTTCAAGCAAGCCGGATCTCGTCGACAAAGCGAAATACCTGATTTCTCCGAGCACACTGGTGCTCGTCAAGGCGTCGCGCGGGCTTCGCCTGGAGGAGGTCGTCGAAAGCATCCGTCCGATTACGGCCCCCGCTCGCTGAGACATCCCCGGCAGGCCCCCTGATCCGAAGCACGCTCCCCTGATCCGCAAAGGGCGCGGCGGAGGTGACGGATGTGAACACTAAGGAGGCGGACGCTATGAAGGAATATTACACGGTTGGTGAGACGGCGAAGCTTCTGGGCGTATCCGCACAGACGCTCCGTTACTACGACCGGAAAAACATTCTCAAGCCCGTCCATACCAACGATCAGACAGGATATCGGTACTATTCCTACACCCAATTTCACATCATCGACCGCATCAAGTATCTCCAGGGCTTCGGCCTGTCGCTGGAGGAGATCGAGCCCATTATCCGCGAGGGCTCTGTGAAGGGCCTGCTGCCCCGGCTCACGGCGCGAAAGGAAGCGCTGCTGGAGCAGATCAATGAGACGGTGGAGCAAATCAAGGATATCGATTGGTACATTCATTATTTTACCTACACCGGCACGGGCAACGAGCACACGGACTACTACCGCATTCACCAGCCGGAACGGTATGTGCTGGAGGTGCCCTGCAACCCTACGGAGCCGCTGAGCGACATGGAGATTCGCCTGGCGGAAAAGAAGGGGCGGGCCCCCTACAGCGATCTGCACTACCGCAGGCAGTACGGTTATCGCCTTCGCATCGAAGATCTGGCTTTCGGGAAATTTCGGCCCACATCCTACTTTATCTACACCAAATCCCGGCCCGACCACATTTGTCGGGATATTCAGGTAATCCCCGCGGGCGAATTTATCTGCTTTCGCACCCCCATTCTCAAGGAGCGCTGGGATACGGAGCTTTTCAGGGCATACTTTACCGGTCTGCCCACAAAGGGTGTCATTCTGGCTCTGGAGTTTGAGGACAATCTGGTCGACTGGGCCGATGCCATGTACGAGGTTCAAATTCTCGTGTAAATCGCCGAAAACCTTGCGCCCGGTACAAGGTTTCCGCAGCGCCAGCCGAAGCGTCGGAGCCCTTGAACGTGTGTGATCATCTATATTGAATGAAAGAATATACGCATCCGAAGACAATTTTGTCCTCGGATGTCTTTTTTATTTGGTCAAAATTCACAAAATGCCCCTTCCGCTTTATTCTTTTCCCCGGAAAAATTTCTGCTTGACCTTATCCTACGAGCAATTTCTACAATGAAAGCAGATCGAAGCATTGCAATTTGACCTTAGCTGTTCGACTTTATAAAAATGCTGTAATGCAAAAAAGAAAGGAACGATTTCCCATGAGCTTTCACATGAGCCGAGATTCCGAAATGATTTACCGCGGCGGTATCCACGGCAAAGAAATTCTCCACCCCGACTGTCCGCCGATCTATCATGCCACCGCCTGCCGCATCGTCGACACGGACGATTACGATTTTGCCAACGCCGGCGGCAGGTACTTTTACAACCGCACCGCTGCCCCCAACCGGGACATGCTGGCGGATGCCATCAGCTTTATGGAGAGCGGCGAGGCCAGCATCATCACCTCCTCCGGCATGGCGGCCATTTCAACCACGCTGCTTTCTCTTTTGAGTCAGGGCGACCACATCCTCGCCAGCAAGTCCATCTACGGCGAAACGATTGAGCTGATGAACCGGCTGCTGCCCCGCATGGGCATCGTCACCGACTACGCCGACTTTACCGAGCCCGACGATGTCCGCGCCCACATCACCCCCCAAACCAAGCTGCTGTATACCGAGATTATCAGCAATCCGCTCATCCGCATCACGGATATCGATGCCATCTCCGCCATTGCAGGGGAGATCGGCGCGCTGACGGTGGTGGACAACACCTTCTCCACGCCCTTTGCCATTCGGCCTCTGGAGCACGGCGCCGACATCGTAATCCACTCCCTGACCAAATTTTTCGGCGGTCACAGCGACATCACCGGCGGCTCCATCACCTCCTCCGGAAAGCTCATCGACGCCATGACCCCCCAGTTCCTGCTTCTGGGCGGCTGCATGGACCCCAACACCGCCTGGCTGGCCCTGCGCAGTATCCGTACCATGAAGCTTCGCGTGGCGCGCCAGATGCAGAACGCCGACAAGCTGGCCCGTGCGCTTGCGGAGGATCGGCGGGTTCGTTACGTAAATTATCCCACCCTCTCCGGTCATCCCGAATATGGGCTCGCGCGCCGACTGATGCCCGACGGCTGCGGTCCCATGCTGTCCTTTCGGGTAGAGGATGACCGAAGCAAGGTCAACGCCTTTATCCGCTCCCTCTCCATGATTCAGTATCTGGGCACGCTGGGCGGTTACCGCACATCCCTGGCTCATCCCGCCACCGCCTTCCGCAGCGAGTTCCCGCCGGAGCAGCTGCGGGCCATGGGCCTTGAGGAGGGACTCATCCGCATTTCCACCGGTATCGAGGAGCCGGAGGATATCATCAGCGACATTAAAAACGCGCTGTGCGTTTTTGATTGAGACATACAGACGACATCCGCAACCATTAAATTAAGGAGGGTAAGAGAATGGAAGTCATCTTAAACGTCATTTACGCCATCTCCGATGTGCTCTGGGGTACGCCCGGCATCATTGCGGTGGTAGGTACGGGTATTCTTCTGACCATCATGTTCCGGGGCCGGTACCAAACCAAGATCCGATTTCACTTCCGGAACACCTACGGCAAGATGTTCAAGGGCGGCGAGGGCGAGGGCTCCGTATCCGGCTTTGCCGCAGCCTGCACCGCCATGGCCAACACCATCGGCGTAGGCAACATCGGCGGTGTCGCCACGGCCATCACCACGGGCGGCCCCGGCGCCATCTTCTGGATGTGGATCGCGGGGCTTTTCGGCATGAGCACCAAGGCCTGCGAGATCATTCTCGGTCAGCGCTACCGCGTGAAGTACAGCAAGTCCAAGGACGAATACCTGTGCGACCGCTCCTTCGTAATGAAAAACGCACTGGGCTGGAAAAAGGGCGCGCTCATCCTGTCCGTCTTCTGCTTCGTGTTCGGCCCCTGGACCTGCTGCGTCCAGACCGAATCCCTGACCAGCTCCCTCTACGAGGGCTTCGGCATCGATCCCCGAATCTCCATCATCGTTTTGGGCATCACCTGCTTTGCCACCATCGCCGGCGGTCTCAAGCGCATCGCCTCCGTAATGGATAAGGCAGTCCCCTTCATGGCCTTCGCCTACATCGTAGCCGGTGTCGGCATTCTGGTTCTCAATTACCGGCACGTGCCCACCGCGATCGCCAGCATCTTTACCCATGCCTTTACGCCCATGGCGGGCGTGGGCGGATTCGCCGGCGCAACTGTTCGCGATGCGCTGCGTTACGGCGTGGCGCGCGGCATGTATTCCAATGACGCGGGCACCGGATACGGCATCGTGGCCCATTCCTCTGCGATGACCGATCACCCGGTGCGCCAGTCCTCCTGGGGCTGGGGTGAAGTGTTCCTCGATACCATCGTGGTTTGCTCCGTTACCGCTCTGGCCATCCTCACCACGAACGTCTACATCGACAACCCCGGCGTGACCTCGGCTCAGCTGACCACCGTGGCCTTCAAAATGACCTATGGCACATTCGGCGGCTGGTTTATGGCCCTCGTCACCGCGATCTTTGTGTGGACCACCATCATCGGCATGTACTACTCCTGCACGAAATCCGTCGACTTTGCCTTCGGCGATTCCTTCGCCAACAAGATCGCCACCCCGCTCTACATGGTCTACTACATGGTGCCCTGTCTGTTCTTCTACAATGTAGAAGCCGAGCTGCTGTGGGCAGCTACCGACCTGGTCACCGGCATGTATGTCGTCATCACGCTGATTTTCATCTATGCGAAGCGCAAGGAAATCCTGCGCCTGTACAAGGATTTCTGGAACCGCTTCCTGCCCGCGATCGAGCACGGCGAAAAGCCGGAGCCCGTGTCCTTCGGCACGTTGGAGGAAAAGCGGTAAACGCCGCACAATGCGAAAATCCGTACGGCAAACCGCCGGCTCAGTTTATGCTGAGCCGGCGGTTTTGCTCTGCTCCGGTTGTATCTGCAAAAAGAGTTTGATGCGGCGTCTGCTGCGCTGTCCTTTTGCGTCGAACTCCCGTTGCGGGGCATCATTTCTCCGCCCCTCCGCTATTGCCCTGCTCCTTTGTATGCTCCAGAAGCGCATCCAACAGCGAAATCCCCGAAGCGATCTGCTCCTCCGGGATTCTGGAAAAGCCCAACAGATAATGATTCGGGTCGCCGCTCTTCTCCAAATAGAAATCGGAAAGGGAATACAGGCGAATGGACGCTTCCCGCAGGCGTGCCTGCACTGCGTCATGGCTCCCCTCAGGAAACCGGCAGCGGAGCACCATGCCCGACGAGGTGCTTTCCAGTGCGATATTTTTTGATGCCTCGATCGCTCTTTTCATGGCAAGGTATTTTCTGGCATAGAGCGTCCGGGAACGGTTGAGGTGTTTTTCGAAATGGCCGCACGACATGAAGCAGGACAGCGCTTTCTGCACAAAGAGCGATACCGGGCAGGAAAAACCCTTAAAAGAGCGTTCAAACAGCTCCATCAGCTTTTTGGGCAAAACCATGTAGCTCACGCGGAGCGCCGGCGTGATAAGGCGTGAAAAAGACCCCATATAGATGACGCGGTCGTGGGTATCCATGCTTTTCATGGACGGGCTGGCCTTTTCCCGAAATCGAAATTCCCCGTCATAATCGTCCTCGATGATGTAGCGCTCCTCTTTTAAGCCCGCCCAGTTCAGCAGCTCCGAAATTCGGGAAATCGACATGACGACGCCCGTCGGAAATTGGTGTGCCGGCGTCACGAGGAGGGCGACGGAGGAAAGATTTCGAATGGGATCGATCACCACCCCGTGCGCGTCGAGACTGAGGGCGACCGGGTTTTTCAGATCGTAGGTGAAGTAGGGAGAGGCGAACGCATAGCCCGGGTTTTCAAAGGCAAAAAGCGTATTGGGATCCAACAGTCTTTTGACGATGGCAAAAAGATGCTCCGTTCCCGCTGAAATGATGATTTGGGAGGGTACAGTTTGAATGCCTCTCGATGAGTACAGATAGCGTGCAATCGCATTGCGCAGCGCCGGATATCCCTTGAAATCACCCTGACTCAGCAGATCACTCCCCTCCTCCAGCGCAAGCCGAAACATTTTTTTCCACACCGAGGAGGGAAACAGCGCGGCGTCCGCACCGCTGTAGGAAAAGTCGTATCGGTATTTTGTATCGGGATCGCGTGCCGCGCCGCCGTCTGCAGGAGCCGCCTTTTGCAGCGACAGGGGCTCTATTTCCTCGACAAAATATCCCACCTTTTCAACCGATGTCACATATCCCTCGAGCTCAAGCTGCGCATACGCCGCCTTTACCGTATTGAGGCTCACTCCCAATGCGGCGGCCTGCGCGCGAATCGAAGGCAGCCTGCCTGAAGGCGGATAGGCCTTATTTAGAATTTTTTCCTTCAGATCCTGATAAAGAGCCACATACAGCGGCGGCTCCGTTTTATCTGTTCTGTTTTTCATGCGCTTTTGTATCCTTTAATCATTTCTATTTTGTATCTTTTCAGAGTATCAGTATAGCAGATATAATCCACCCATAACACTGAGGAGGAATCATATGACGATTTATGAAAAATTAAAGGGCGGCGTTATTATGGATGTCGTCAATCCGGAGCAGGCGAAAATCGCAGAGGCAGCCGGAGCGGTGGCCGTAATGGCTCTTGAGCGGGTGCCCGCGGATATCCGCGCGGCCGGCGGCGTATCGAGAATGAGTGATCCGAAGATGATTTTGGAAATCATGCAGGCGGTGAAGATTCCGGTCATGGCCAAGGTCCGGATCGGCCATTTCGTCGAGGCGCAGATATTGGAGGCACTGGGGATCGATTTTATCGATGAATCCGAGGTACTGTCCCCTGCGGACGGGCTGCACCACATCGACAAAAGAGCATTTAAGACGCCCTTCGTGTGCGGCGCACGGAATTTGGGCGAAGCGCTGAGGAGAATTCAGGAGGGCGCGATGATGATTCGCACAAAGGGCGAGGCCGGAACCGGCGACGTCATACAGGCCGTATCCCACATGCGTCAGATTATGAGCGAAATAGCCCTTGTCGGCGCCCTGAAGGATGAGGAGCTGTACCACAAGGCAAAGGAACTCGGCGTAGACGTCGACCTGCTTCGCTACGTCAGGGACAACGGCAGGCTCCCCGTTCTCAATTTCTCCGCAGGCGGCGTCGCCACCCCGGCGGACGCCGCACTCATGCGTCAGCTGGGTGCGGAAGGCGTATTTGTCGGTTCGGGCATTTTCAAATCGGGCAACCCGGAAAAGAGGGCGAAGGCCATTGTCGAGGCCGTCGCGAATTACAACCGCCCGGAGCTCCTGCTGGAGGTTTCAAAGGATCTCGGCGAGGCCATGGTCGGCATCAATGAAGAAGAAATCAAGGTCATCATGAGCGCCCGATAAGCGGTGCGCACAGGATACAGGTGCAATGAAAAAAGGCGGTATGTCCGAATCCTTTATTCGGACATACCGCCTTTCGGTTTCAGAAATTCGCCGGTGGAGCTTTCCGGTTTCGCCGGAGATCAGCTCGCCAGCTTCTCCAGCTCGGCAATAATCGTCGCGACGCCGTCACTGAAATCAAAGGTCTGCTGCGCGGAAATGATGTGCTCGCGCTCCCGGTACAGCTCCTCAATCCCGGAGCGGAGCGTCTCCGGCGTCAGGTTCTCCTCCAACAGCACGCGTGCGTAATTCTTTTCCGCAAAGCGCTCCGCGTTGAGAATCTGATCTCCCCGACTCTGCGACGTGGGCAGCGGAATGAGCAGCATCGGCTTCTGATAGTAGAGAAATTCAAAAATCGCATTGGAGCCGGCTCTCGAGATGATGATGTCCGCCATGGCGAGCGTATCGTTCATGCCGTCCTGAATATAGTCGACCTGAACATAGCCCGGGCGCTGAACGGATGCGTCGCCCTTGCCCGCTCCGGTGCCGTGAAGGATATCGAAGCGCGCCAGCAGCGCATCTAAATTATCCCAAATACATTGATTGACCGCCCCGGCGCCCAGCGAGCCGCCCAGCACGACCAAAATTGGCTTCGTTCCGTCAAAGCCGTACTTCCTGCGGCCGCGCTCGGCCGAGCCGCCCCGAATCTGCTCCCGAATCACCGGTCCCAAATAGAACGCCTTCTCGGCGGGAACATACTTCATCGACTCCTCGAAGGTCAGCATGACCTCGTGGACATAACGGTAGCACAGCTTATTGGCCAGCCCCGGCGTCAGATCGGATTCGTGTGTAATGGATGGGATTTTGTTGAAATGGCCTGCGTATACGACCGGCACGGACACAAATCCGCCCTTGGAAAAAATCACCGACGGGCGAATCCGCCGAAGGCGCGCCCACGCCTGAAACGTCCCCGCGACGACGCGAAAGGCATCCGCGACATTCGTCCAGCTGAAATACCGGCGCAGCTTCCCCGTTGAGATCGCTTCGTAGCGCACCTCCGGAAAATCGGCCAGAAGCTTTCGCTCGATGCCTTGTTTCGAACCGAAATAGGTGATATCCCACCCCTCGTCCAGAAGGCGGGGGATCAGAGCCAGATTGACGGAGACGTGCCCCGTCGAGCCGCCGCCGGTCAATACCACTTTTTTCTTTTTGATACTCATATTATCGAATCGTGTCCATGCCCATGTACGGCACCAGAACCTCCGGGATCGTTACTGAGCCGTCTTTGTTCTGACAGTTCTCCAAAATGGCTGCAAAGGTTCTGCCGACCGCCAGCCCCGATCCGTTCAGCGTATGCACGAAGTGCAGCTTGCCCTCGCTGTCGCGGTAACGGATGTTTGCGCGGCGCGCCTGATAATCCTCAAAATTCGAGCAGGAGGAAATTTCGACATAGCGTCCGTAGCTCGGCATCCAGACCTCGATATCGTAGGTCATCGCCGAGGAAAATCCGAGGTCACCCGTGCACAGCTGCACCACGCGGTACGGGATGTTCAGCTTCTGAAGCACGGCTTCCGCGTCTGCCGTCAGCGTTTCAAGCGCGGCATACGAGTCCTCCGGCCGTGCAAATTTGACCAGCTCGACCTTGTCGAACTGGTGCTGGCGAATCAGACCGCGCGTATCGCGCCCCGCCGAGCCTGCTTCGCGGCGGAAGCACGGCGTATACGCCGTATAGTGAATCGGCAGCTCCGCCTCCTCGAGGATGTCGTCCCGCAAAAGATTCGTCACCGGCACCTCGGCCGTCGGAATCAAAAACAGATCATCGAGATCACAGCGATACATATCCTCTTCAAATTTGGGCAGCTGTCCCGTCCCGGTCATCGACGCGCGGTTGACGACGAACGGCGGCGCAATTTCCTTGTAGTCCTGATCGATCGTATGCAGATCGAGCATAAAGTTGTAGATGCTGCGTTCGAGGCGCGCCCCGACGCCCGTAAAGACGGTAAAGCGGGAACCGGACAGCTTTGTTCCCCGGTCAAAATCGAGCAGTCCCAGATCGACGCCGAGATCCCAGTGCGCCTTCGCTTCGAAATCAAAGGTGCGCGGCGTACCCCACTTGCGCATTTCCTTATTCTGCGTGTCATCCGTTCCTACGATGACCTGCTCGTTCGGGACATTCGGAATGGACAGCAGCATGGCCTGAATCTGCTCGTCCGCCTCCTTAATCCTTTCGTCCGCTTCCTTGATCTGCTCGCCCAACGCCTTCATCGCTTCCAGCGTCCCGGTGACGTCTTCCCCGTTCTTTTTGCGGATGGGAATTTCGCGGGAAACGCGGTTGCGCTCCGCCTTCTTCTCCTCGACCTCCGCCAGCAGCGCGCGGCGCTTTTCATCGACGGCCAACAGCTCCTCAATCGGGAACGAGCCGCTTCTTTTCTTCAATCCGTCGATCACCGCCTGCGGGTTTTGACGAATGACTTTCATATCCAGCATAATGACCTCCTGTCACCTCGCAATGCTTTTGCGTCATTTGGAAATATCATAAACAATTCGGCGCGCTTGTGCAATTCAAATCCCTTCAAATGCGAAAGCCGCTCTCTTTGTCGCTTCCTAAAACCGCTTCCCACGCCTTCGGCGGAATCCCGATCGGCACGACGCGAATCGGACAATGGAAATACGGATTTTGCTCAAGCCCCTTTTTCATAAACTGCAGCGTGATAATTTCATTCGGTTCCACGCATGCTCCGTGAATGGCCCCGTTCGTCGCATCGACGCCGGACGGCATATCGATCGAAATCGTATAGATCCGGGAGCGGTTGATCTGCTCCATCACCACGGCCGGCATTCCCCGTACCTCGCGGGACAGCCCGGTGCCGAACAAGCAGTCGATGAGCGTATTGACCTGCTCGAGCTTCGTCGGCAGCTCCTCGATATCCCCCAGCGTTTCCATCCAGTGAAGCGGGATGCCCATCCGCTCCAGAATCCGGTAATTCATCTGAAACTCACGGCTCGCTGCGGTCCGATCGCCTACGAGAAAAACGAGAACCTTTTTCCCCAGCGCGGCTAACCCGCGCGCGATGGCCAGTCCGTCGCCGCCGTTGTTGCCGACGCCGCAAAAAATGCCGAAGGAATGACGGCGTGCAATATCCATCGCCTCAATGCAGCGCACGGCGGCATTTTCCATCAAAATTGCGGCCGGTATCTCCAGCACCTCGGTGGCGTAGTGATCAATAGCCTTCATTTGTTCCGCGGTTACGGTGATCATCGCTCCTCCTTTCCCGTTTCCGGCACTTCTCCTTTAATATTCGGCACAGGGCTGCCGGACTGCTTGTCCGATCGAATAAGATCGGCTTCCGCTATTAAGGGCGCTGTCTCAGATCCGAGCCGAACAGCTCGAAGATGACATACTCCCCCTGAATACGCGAAGCAATACGGCTGTCATACAGTGAAATCAGCTCGTCCGGACGGGCGTTCGAGGAAATCAGCGTCGGACGCTTCGCCAAAAGACGCGCATTCAGCAGCTCAAACAGCTCGGACAACATCTTGGCCGTCGTAAATTCCGCACCGAGGTCATCGATGACCAGGAGATCCGCCTGAAAGCAGAAATCATAGCGCTCCCGCCTCTGCTCCCGGTTTTCCTGATAGGAAAACGAGTATTCCGTGAGGAAATCGAGCAGCTGCGGCGCGGTCTGGTACAGAACGGTGAAGCCCTTGTCCAGTACGCCCTTCACGACGCAATGGGCGAGATAGGTTTTCCCAACGCCCGTCGGCCCGAACAGAAAAATGTTGGGCGATTTACTTCCGAAAAAGGCCACATATTCATCGCGCATCAGCCGAACCAGCTCCTGCATATTTTCATAAGGGCTGACGCTTTCACCGGGCTGGCGATCCCGCCGGAAAAGCCCCAAATCAAAGCGCTCAAAGTTTTGCTCGTCGAGCAGCCCGCGAACGGAGCTCATGTCGACATTCCGTTCGATTTGCAGCTGCCTGCGGCAGCTGCAGCTCTTTCCGTCGACAAAGCCCGTATCCCCGCAGAGCGGACACGTATAGTCCGGCTCAAAAAAGGAGGGCTCAATCCCCCGCTCCGCCAAAATGCGTTCCCGCCGCAGCTGAATCTGTCGGAGCCGTTCGCGAATCGCGGCGACATCGCCCCGCTCCAGCGTCACGCGCACCAACTCCCGGCCCGCATCCCTTCGCTGCTTTTCCAGCTCGTCAAATTCGGGAACCTGCCGGCACAGCTGCTGCACGCGCTGATCGCGCCGCAGCTCGGCACGCCTCCTCCGATCCGCTAAGATTTCATTCACCTTGCGCCGTTCACTCATCCCGGTGGTCTCCTCTCAGGCTTCGCTGACGGGATCGCTCTAATTTTTCTTCAATCCACTGCTTCCGTTCTTCCTTCGTCATGCGATTATCGGCTTTGGCCATCTGCGCCTTTTTTTTGGCACGCCCCGAAGCGCGCTGCGGCGTCTTCTCCGCCTTCTCCAAAAACGCATCCAGCTGCTGCTCATCGGCAATCTGCCCGTAGCGCAGCCAATTTTCAATGGTGCCCAAAATATAAGACGGCCCCTTGGTTTTCACGGACTCCATGGAACAGGCCCGACGGTATGCATATTCCAAAAACTCCGGCCGCAGACCGTACCGATCCAGAAAATCGTGAAACTGCCGAATTTCATTTTCCTTGAACCGGACGGCATACATCCCGCCTTCGGATAAAAAGTTTTCCAAATTCAGAAACATTTTTTTCCGGGCCACCGCTTCGCGCTGCGCCTCCGTCGCCGACAGTGGCGTCAAAAGCGGCGGCGGCACCGCGCCCGCTGAATGCGCGTCTGTCCCGGTATTCGATTCATACGCGTTAAAGGCCGACGGCTCATAGCAACCCGCCCACAGGAGCAGAAGACTGCGAAAGGACACAATGCGCTCCTCTTCTTCCGCATGCTCTGTGATCAGTCCCTCATTCTCCCAAAAACGAAGTGCCTCATCGACCTCCTCCGGAGACAGCGACAGCTCCCTTGCGAGCTGCGCGACCTCCATGCCCGCTTCCTCCTGATGATAGCAATGCCGCCATCCGTACAGGTAAACACGAAGCGCGGTTCCGGACGCCGAGGGCAGGTACGTGTCTAAAAAAATATTTTCGAGCGGCGTCGTTCGAAAATCCGTTTGCGACAGATCAAAACGTAATTTCATCGCTGCTCCTTCCTCATTCGCCAGATTTTGGCATACAAAACCCCGCCGTGCTGTACAAAGCAGGAGCGGAACGGGCGAAGCTTGGGGTCGTCAAAATCGATGTCCTGATTTTCGAAACGCTCCGTCAGCTCGCGGACAAATTCAAAGCCGGCCCGGCGATACAGCGCCAGCGCGCGGTCGTTGAATTGATTGACGTCCAGCTCAAGCGCGCTCATTCCCCATTCATCGAAATAGTACGACAGAAACAGGTCGAGCGCCTGCGTCCCGTAGCCCTGCGACTGGAAGGCGGGATCAAATACGATCCCGAGCATCGCCGTTCGCGACAATGGGTTGATGTCCTTTGCGCCGATGTAGCCGATGAGCGGACGCTCCGGGATATCGACCGCAAAGTAGCGCCTGTGCATTCGCTGCTTCGATTTCAGCCAGGCCCTTCGCTCGGCGAGCGTCATATTGCCGTAGTTATACCCGGACAAAAGGGGGGAGGCATTTTCCGTCCAGTGCTGGATGAACAGCTCATCCCGTTCGGATAAGGGCCGCAATCGGACGTCATAATCCGGCCTCGTCAGCTCAATACTGCGGGTCATCCGCATAGCTCACATCCCCAAATTTCGTCAGCTCTTTGATAAAGTACAGCTTTACCATACCGGTCGGTCCGTTTCGATGCTTGGCGATGTTGACCTCCGTCAGATTCTGCTGCTCCGTCTCTGCATCGTAATAGTCCTCGCGGTACAGGAGCATGACGACATCCGCGTCCTGTTCAATGGCGCCGGATTCGCGCATATCGCTCATGATCGGACGTGCATCGCCGCGCGATTCCGTCTTTCGCGACAGCTGGGAAAGCGCCAGCACCGGACAGTCCATTTCCTTGGCCAGAGCCTTGAGCCCCCGCGAAATCGTCGAAATTTCCTGCTGACGGTTCTCGCTGCGCCGCACGTCGTCGACCGTCATCAGCTGAAGATAATCGATGACGACCATGTCCAGACCGCCCTCCATCTTCATGCGTCGGCACTTCGCGCGAAGCTCCTGAATCGAAATCGAGGAGGTGTCATCGATATACAGGGGCAGCTGGTTCAGCAGCTCGGCGCTCGCCAAAAGCTGATCCCAATCCTCGATATTGCCGGAGATGATCTTCTGCAGATTGATGCCCGAAGCCATTGCCAAAAGGCGCTGCGTCAGCTGTACCTTGCTCATTTCCAGTGAAAAAATAGCAACGCGATGCGAAAATTCTCCGTTTTCGTCCCGGGATCGGGCAACGTTGAAGCCCATGTTGACGCCGAGGGCCGTCTTGCCCATCGAGGGGCGCGCGGCGAGCAGGATCAAATCCGATTTCTGAAAACCGGAAAGCTGCTCATCCAATGCGCGAAAGCCCGTCGAAAGCCCCGTCAGCTGCCCCTCGCTGAGGCTTCGCTCCGAGATGCGGGCCAGCGTTTCGCCGACGGTTTGCCGGATGGCGACCAATCCCCCGTTAATCTGGTGGTTGTTGATCTGCATAAGCGTTTGCTCCGCCGCCTCCAGAATCGCCGCGGAGCTTTCCGAGCCGATGCTCGCTCTCTGACAGAGGTCGTTGCCCAGAATGTTCAGTGCGCGAAGCGCTGCCTTTTCCTTGACGATCTCGATGTAGCTGGGTAAATTCGCCCGGTAAAAAGCGCCTTCGTTGATTTCGAGCAGGTAATCCGTTCCCCCCACCTTGTCAAAGGTATCGTCCTTTCGAAGCTGTTCCTCTATTGTCTGGTAATCAATCGGCTTTGCCTGTGCCGAAAGCGCCAACATCGCAGCATAGACGAGCCTGTTTTTGGGAAAATAGAAATCCTCTTCGTGAAGCTGCTCGGAAATGAGATGAAACGAGCTGTTTTCCAGAAAAACACAGCCTAAAACGGCTCGTTCCGCACGCTCATTGGCAGGTTGACTTGACAATCGTTCGGACATATTTTACTCCTCTTCGACCTTCACCTCTAAATCTGCAAGCATTTCCGGATAAACGCGGATGCCGACGTGATGGGTTCCGATCATGCGAATCGAATCCTTCATTTCGACCTTTTTCTTATCGATTACCGCACCGGTTTCCGCCTCCAGCGCCTTGACGATATCCTGAGAGGTAATCGAGCCGAACAGACGGCCGCCGCTGCCGCACTTCGTGCGAATCGTCAGCGTAAGTCCTTCCAGCTGCTCCGCAAGCTTCTGCGCCTTGGCGCGTGCCTCCGCCTCCAGGGCCGCCTTTTGCTTTTGCTCCTGCTCCCAACGCGCCATCGCCTTTGGCGTCGCCTCAATCGCCAGTTTGTTTTTCTCCAGAAAATTATGAAAGTATCCCGGCTTTGCGTTGACCAGTTCGCCCGCCTTGCCGATGCCTTTTACATCCTCAATCAGAATGACCTTCATCTCTTTGTTCCTCCTCAAAATATTCCAAGATCGCTTTTTTGAGCTGTTGCTCCGCCAGATCAATCGGCATCGCCAGCTGCGTCGCCGCCGCCGTGAGGTGTCCGCCGCCGCCGATGCGCTCCATGATCAGCTGCACCGACACGTCACCCAGACTGCGCGCCGAAATATGGGATTTCCCGTTTATGCGCGTCAGCACAAACGAGGCGTCAATGCCTCGAATGTTAAGCAGATCATCCGCCGCCTGAGAGGCGATCAGCGTCGATCCCTCGCGCTCGCGTTCGAAGCGCCCGATGATCGTGTGGTGTGCAAACTCCGTCGCTCCGCTGATTACCTCGGAGCGACAGCGAATCAATTCAAACTCGTCCTTGAACAGCTGCTTGACCTCGACCGAGTTTGCCCCGTGCCGCTTCAAAAGAGCGGCCGCCTCAAAGGTCCGCACGCCGGTCTGATAAAAGAAATTTTTCGTATCCACCGTAATGCCTGCCAGCAGTCCTTCCGCAACCACTACGGGCAGCTTGATGTTTTCGTCCGTATAGGTCAACAGCTCGGTGACCAGCTCTGAGGCGCTGGACGCGTACGGCTCGATATACGAGATCGCCGCATGTGCGATCGCATCGCGCCCGCGCCGGTGGTGATCCACGACGACGACGCGCGCTCCGACGTCCAAAAGTGCCGGTGCAGCCGTCGAGTAGTGCCGATGGTTATCAAGAACGATGACCAGCGAGGTCGGCTGTACCTGCTCCGCCGCCTCCTGCGGCGAGAGAATGAGCGATCCCAATCCCGGAAGCTCCGACACCGCTTTGTTGTATAAGTTATCGATCGCCGGCGTCACCTCGTCGAGCACGATGTGCACCGTTGCGTCATAGGTCTGCACGAGACAGAGCATCCCGAGACACGAGCCAAACGAATCCATGTCGGGATTGGCGTGTCCCATGACGAAAACCTCGCTCGCCTCGCGGATCATCTGACCGATTGCATGCGCGGTCACGCGCGCCTTTACCTTCGTGTGCCGCTCCGTCGCCTGCGTCTTCCCCCCGAAAAAGCTGAGATTCTCTCCGTCCTTGATCACGATCTGATCTCCGCCGCGCGACAGCGCGATATCGACCGCCGAACGTGAATCGCGCAGCAGCTCCTCGGGCGTCCGCTCGCCCTGTGCGAAGCCGACGGACAGAGTCGGCGTCATTTCATTCCCCCGCCGAACATCTCGAATCGGATCAAACAGGCGGAACTTTTCCTTTTGCGCCTTTTCGAACATCGCGCGTTCCATCAGCATCAGATAGCGATCCATTTCATACTTCAACAAAAATGCACCGTACCTCGCCACGCAGGCATTGAGCTCCCGGTCGATTTCCGCAAAGAGAATCGGGCGATCCGCCTCCGCCGTTTTCGAGCGCACATCGTCGTAGTTATCGAGATAGATCGTTCCGACGACTGGCTGCTGGTCAAACCACGCCTGTCGAACCGCCTCATTTTCCGTATTGTCGATGCCGTAAAGCAAAATCAGCGGCTCGCGCCCCTCGCTCTCCGTGCTGTTGTGATAGAAAAGATAGGCGCTTTGATCCTGCTCGATGCGAAACGGTTCGCCCGCCTTTTCCCTGAGCGTCTTTAAGCCGACGTTGGGAAAAAACTCGCGGTAATTCTTTCCCAGCCTCGTCTGCTCGATATAAAACAGTTTCTTGAAGTTCGAGTTATACCACAGAAAATTGCCCTCCCCATTCAATACCGCCATCGGGAACGGCATGCCAAAGACCGCATTTTTTGTTACTTCATCAAAATCCTCGTTGAGATTTTCAATGGCGTTTTTGATTCTCGACTCATTTTCCTTGCCGCTCATCCAAACGAGATAAACACAGACGCCCGTTGCGACGACGCCGAGCACGCCGAAGACCGGGTGCAGGAAAAACAGCGCCACACTCATCAACGCATTTAAGACGAGGACAAAGAGATATTCCGTGTGCTGCTCTTCGCTTCGATTTCGATCCATTTTCTCCCGATTCAACACCTCAAACTCCCTTCCCGCGCCATGTTCTCGAACGAAGTCCGAGGAAGATATCCGCACCGCCAAAGAGCACAAAGATATACCACGCATCCAGAAAGATCAGGATGAGCGCCACCAACAGGCCCCGCAGCGCCGGCGGCACGCTTGGCCGCAAAAACGCCAGAAACGTCGCAATTCCGTTCAGCAGCAAAATCGCGATGCACATAATGTTGCTGTTCATGCTGAGTATCTCGCCGCCCGGAATCTGCGCGGACTTTGCAAGAAACAGCGCTACCGTCACCGCCGCCATGACGTACCCCGCTTTTCGGGGGAGACAAAAATCCGCCAGCGCAGCCCGACCCAGCTCCGGCCGCATCTGAGCCAGCACGCGCCGCGCCAAAAGCGTATTGACCGCCGTCATCATCAGCGACGCACCGTACAGAAGCGCAGGATAGATCTGCATCAGCCGCGAAATCAGCGCGCTCGCCGTCACCTGCTCCATGCCCTTTGCGTAATAGGTCAGATCCTCTGCATACCGAA
>JAEXCD010000021.1 GCA_023393715.1 Bacillota bacterium | reverse complement strand
GCATAAGGCCGGGATTATTAAGCAGGGCGTTCCGGCGGTTTCCGCAAACCAGTGTGCGGAGGTGGAACAGGTGCTCCGGGCGCGCGCGGCGGCGCAGCATGCCCCGCTGGCGCTGCTGCGGCCGGAGGAAGCGGGCGACGCGGTACACATCCTGTACGAGGAACCGGCGCGCATGTCTTTTTCCTACCGCGCGCACCGTTTCTCGACACAGCTGATCGGACTGCACCAGCTTCAGAATATGGGAACGGCGCTTCTCGCAATGGAGCAGCTGTCGATTCCGCTCTCCATCCAAAAGCAGGCGTTGGATCGCGTTCAATGGTTGGGGCGGTTTCAGCGGATTCATCGGGCTCCGGATATATGGATTGACGGGGCGCACAACGACGATGCGGTCGCACAGGTTCTGGCGAATTGGCGCTGGCTCGGCATCGAAAAACCGATTTTGATTTTTGGACAGCATCCGGGAAAGATCCGGGAGCTTCCGCTTCGGCGCCTGTTCGCCGCCTCGGAGGAGGTCTATGAGATTACGGCGATTGACGAGGAGGCGGAATGTGATGCGCAGATGCGCCGACAGCTCGAACGGGCAATAAAAAAAAGCCGCAGTCTGAACGGACGAACCATTTTCATCTGCGGCAGCTTGTATATTTTGGGCGCGGCGCTTCGATGCGTCGCTCCCGTTGTGCGCTGAGCGGAGCCGGCATCGCGCTCAGCGTGGATCGTCAGCATCTTGTCGCTTCCGTTGGGTGCTGAGCGAGGCCGTTCGGCGCTCGATTTGAAAGGGCGGCATTTTCCGGATCACATATCTGCGCGCGTATGGGTCGCCAATGCCCGCTGCGAAAATAGGCCGTCTTTGGAGACACATATCGGCGCGGCGTAGGAGACGTCAAACGATGCGCCTGTTCAGGGGCGCGCGCAGATGCCGGCGGTGCAGCTCTTCAGATCGCCCATACGATTTTGCAGGAGGCTTCGGAATGCGCCGAGATAGGAAAGCGAGCCGCAGGCGACGACGACGTCCGTCGCGGCGAGCGCGCATTCGATGGCGTAAACTGCCTCCGTCAGATTACTATAGGCGCTCGCCGGTACGTCGGGGGCGTTTTCGGCCCACTTTGCGGCCAGCGCGGAGCCGGCCAGCGCGCGTTCGGTGGGCGGCGTGATGCAATATGCTTTTTCGGCAAGCGGCGCCAGCGTGCGAATCATTTCGTCGACATCCTTGTCGGCGAACACGCCGAAGAGGATGTGACATTTCTGATCGGGGAAGCATTCGCGGAGGGTTTCGGCGAGCGCGCGAGCCCCTGCGGGATTGTGTGCGCCGTCGGCGATCCAAAACGGGCGTGTCTTTATGATTTCGAAACGACCGGGATGAACGGCTCTCGGGAAGCCCTTTTTCAACGCATCCTCCGAAATATCGATGCCGCAGGTGCGAAGCATGCGAACCGCTTCGAGCACCAATGCGGCATTTTTTGTTTGGTATGTGCCGAGAAGGGCCAAATGGTACGGCCCGTCGCTTCGGTAGGTGAAATGCTGCCGGCGCACGTCCCAGCCCTGCTGTGTAATTTGAGGCTCATCGACAAAGACATAGGGAATGCCGAGCGCCTCGGCAGCCTTTTGTAATTCCGCGGTCACCTCGGGAGCCTGCGCGGCGAACACGGCCTTTGTGCCCGATTTCAGAATACCCGCTTTTTCCTTTGCGATTTGTGTCAGCGTGCTGCCCAGAAAGGCTGTGTGGTCGAGCCCGATCGACGTAATTGCACAGAGCACAGGCGCCGGAATGACGTTGGTTGAATCCAGCCGTCCGCCCATACCGACCTCCAGCACGACAAAATCACATGCTTCCTCGGCAAAGTGGACGAGCGACATCGCCGTAATGATTTCGAATTGCGTTGGCGGCTCGCTCATTTCAGGGATCAGCGAAAAGATGCGCGAGGCGATCGCACAGAGCCGCGGGGCCGGGATGGGCTGCCGATCGATTTGGATCCGCTCGGAAAAATCGTACAGGGGCGGAGACAGGTTGACGCCCACGCGGTATCCGGCGGCGTGCAGTACGGAGGAGAGCATGGCGCAGAAGGAGCCCTTTCCGTTGGTTCCGGCGACGTGGATGATGCGAAGTGTTTTTTCGGGATGCCCCAGGAGCGCCATCAGCTCGGCAATGCGTTCCAGACCCGGACGCGACTGAGCCCATTCCTTGGCGTGAATGGCGTCGATGGCTTCGTCCGCATTGGAAAACGGAAGCGGTGGCAGGGAATACGTGAGCGAATTCGTGTCGGACATGATCTATTCCTCCGAATAATTTGGGTCGCGCAGCAACGCATAGAGCGGACTTTTTGATATGGCCAGAAGAACGACGATTTTTACGGCGGCCATCAGCAGCGTTGTCGGAATGCGGCTGTACAGGACGATGGCGTAGGGGTTGTCATACAGGATGGAAATCCACAGCGTCTGAATCAGCAGCGAAACGACAAATTGTGTCAGGGCTGCAGCGGCCAGAATGCGGGACAGGGATAATTTTCTGTGAAACAGAAATCCATAGACGAGCGCATCCAGGGCTGCGGAAATCGTAAAGCCGACGAAAAACTGACCGCTTGGGAACAGGGTTGCGCCGATGAGATCGGAGACAATCGCAACGATCAGCGCCGGCGTGACTCCGTAGCGCATTCCCGCGATGGCGATGACGACAAAGCTGAAGCCGAGGCGGAAGTTCCAGAATTGCAGGGATGCGAAGCGCGTCAATACGATGTCTGCAGCGATATATAAGGCCATTTCGACCCTTTGCCGGGTTCGGTTTTGTGTTTTTGCCATAATAGGGAAAAGCCTCCAATCTTATCGTGTTATCGGGGTGTTCGGCGCAAAGCGGCGCTCTCAGGAGACGGAGCGCGTTGTCCTTGCAGAATGCGCGCGAGCAGAGAATCATAAATCGGCGGGTTCCGGAGAAGCTCCGCGACGAGGCAGGAGAGCGTTGAGACGATCGTCAACGTGAGCAGATGCGTCGCACACCCGGACATCTCGAAGACGAGTATGACAGACAAAAGCGGCGCGCGGACGACGGAGGATAAAATGGCCGCCATGCCGAGCAGGATGAAATTGATCTCCAGGCCTGCGTCAAGCTGGTGTACGCCGAGGCCGAACCGATAGACGAGCATGCCGCCGAGTGCGCCCAGAGAAAGGATGGGCAGGAAGATTCCGCCCTGTACGCCGGAGCTGTAGCAGAAGGCGGTAAAAATCAATTTGGCGGCGAGCAGAAGGACGAGCGCCGTCCAGGGAAGGGGGTGAAGCAGCTCTTCGATCAGGGAGTGACCGCCGCCGAGGATGGCGGGCAGAAAAAGGGCCGTCAGCCCGGCGCCCCAAAAAGCAATCAACGGATACCATGCCGTCGAAATGGGCAGCCTCCGGTAGAGCAGCTGAGTGTGAAGGAGCGTTTTGTTGAACAGTACGCCGATCAGTCCGACGAAAACGGCGAGGAGCAGCACCCACGGATAGGCGCTGAGCGGGAGCAGCTGAGGCAGAGAAAAGGAAAATACCGGCTTCAGTCCGAATATGCTCTTTGAAACGACGTCGGCGGTGGCGGCTGCGAGCAGCGCGGGCAGCAAAAAGAGAGGTTTTGTGTGCTTGTGCAGCTCTTCGACCGTGAACAGAACACCGGAAAGAGGGGCATTGAACGCGGCCGCCAGGCCGGCCGCTGCACCGGCAGACAGGAGAATCTGTGTCTGTACCGCATCGCGATGCCGCACGTCGGCAAGCAGTTTACCGCAGCTGCTGCCGAGCTGAATAGAGGGGCCCTCACGTCCGACGGAAAGTCCGCCAAAGGAGGTCAGCGCGCCGCCGAAAAATTTCGATACGAGAACGTGCGGATGATTCAAGCTCAGATGTCCGTGCAGCTCACCCTCGACCTGCGGAATGCCGGAGCCTCCGCTCAGGGGCGCCCAGCGAAGGAGCAGATACACGGCGAACGCCATCGCGGTGAGCAAAGAAAACCACAGAACAAAGTCGAGCGTCGTGCGCTGGCCGAGCAGGGCCGTGCGTACGCTCGTAAGCTGCGAGAGCAGCAGACGAAAAGAAACGGCCACAACGCCGGCGAGGACGCCGACCAGCAGACCGTCAAGAAACAGGGATGGGGAAAGAGAGGAACCTGTCGACGTTGATGCCGCAGCCGGTTCCTTTTTGTATCGTTTGTGCATCGGGGGTCCTCCTGAGGAAAGCGCCGCACGGCGCTCTCCGATCGAATAAACGGAATCAGTACAGGCGATAAAGGCCGCTGACGACGCCGAGAATGCGGCATTCCCGTACCAAGATGGAATTCATCGAGGAATTTTCCGGGCGAAGCTCTACATAGCCGTCGCGTTGAAAAAAGGTCTTGACCGTCGCGGAATCCTCGATGAGCGCAACGACCTGATCGCCGTTTCGCGCCGTGTTCTGTCGGCGGATCAGTACGTGGTCGCCGTCCAGGATGCCGGCCTCGATCATGGAATCGCCGGAAATCGTCAGAATAAAGTAGTCCTGGCCGACCTGGAAAAAGCTGCTGGGCAGCGGGACGGTGTCCTCGACATAATTATCGGCGTAGATGGGCAGCCCGGCGGCAACATCGCCATAGCGCGGGATTTCCAGAACGTCCTCGCGGGCCGCGGCAGGCCGGGGCTCGTTCGCGTTGCTCCGTTCGGTCTCGGGCGGCATATATTCACACAGCCGCGACTCGACGAGCTGCATGGAGCGGTAGGCGCCCTTTTCCATGCGCAAAAAACCGGAATCGATCAGCGCGTGCAGATCCGCGGAGACGGTCGAGGTCGAGCCGATTGACAGCGCCGCCTGAATTTCACGAACCGAGGGACCATATTTTTTTTCTCTGGTGTATTGAGCGATGTAACGCAACATGTTTTGACGCCGCGGCGTTAGCTTTTCAAACATAGGAACCTCACTTTCAAGGCTTTTTTCCATTATAGCGCGATTGACCGCTAACAGGCAAACAAATGTTTGCTCCGAAGCTGTTTTGACCAAGGGCTGTGTTTGCCTGCGGCCGGGGCGCGTGATCTCCGCTATCCACCTTGCCCTCTCCGTCTGCCCTGCCGCTTCTGTCTGCGGCGATGCACCTTGCGTGAAGCGGAGCATGAAGGAAAAAACATCGGGTATCTTGCAATCCGCGGACTCAGAGGCTATAATAGGATGGTCATGGGGGTGTAGCTCACCTGGGAGAGCGCTTGAATGGC
>JAEXCD010000070.1 GCA_023393715.1 Bacillota bacterium | reverse complement strand
CTGCGCTCGACTCCTTAATCGACCGTTGGGACGGATTGCGATTGCGTCGATGCGGTTTGCCATTTTGGCATGTGAATTTCGATCTGCCCGATGGTAAACGAGGAAATGATCGTAGTGAGCAGCGACCAGATAATCCGGTTTGCCGGGATGTAGGCGAGCGAGAGCGTCAAAACGACGACATCCGCCAGGAGATAGGACTTGCTGATCGATAATTTACTGGAACGGCTGATCAGCAGTGCCAGCGTATCGTCGCCGCCGGCCGCAGCGCCGCGCAAAACGACCATGGAACAGCCCGAGCCGATCAGGAGACCGCCGAGAACGGACGCCAGAAACGGGGAGCTTTCCAGGGACGGAATAAACGGCCCAATCGAGGAAAACAGGGTGTAGAACAACGCATAGCACAGCGTCGCATAGGTCGCTTTTCGAATGAAGCCCTTCTCCAGAAGATGGAAGCCGATGACATAGCACAGCAGATCGAGAAGCGGGCTGACCCACGAGGGATTGAGGCCAAAAACCTTGTAGCAGAAGAGGGAAAAACCCAGAATGCCTCCTTCGGTGATTTGAGCAGGGATGTGAATGTTGACAATGGCAAAAGCCATGACGCCGCAGCCACAGGCCATGTGAAGGAGATCGCGGGGGCCGAGCCCCAGCCAATTTAGAAATTTGTTCAGCATAAGAACCCCTTGTCTTCGTACGCACGCGGGGAGTCATCCGGCCATTAAAAAAGACTGCCTTAGCCGTGAGTAGACTCCGTGCGGTGCAATCCAGATGGTGTTTGATGCTTTTTTGTTTGCTGATTCTTTTTTGTAAGAACTCTGAGCGCTTTTTTCCTTTTTAGCCTGTCAGCATCCCACATCAGAGATACACCGGGCTCTTTTTCGGTGAAAAAGGCATCAGATAAAAACTACCGATACGACGATCGGCAACCATCGTCAGAGCATGTGCTCTTTCCAACAAAGTCATTATAGCAGACCGGAGTGCAAAAAGTCAAACCGCGCGGCAGGGGAACGATGCTTGAAAAACAGCGCATCTTTACGTACAATGAGAGAAATTGAAGTGCGGAAAGCGGGGCGTTAATATGCGAATTCTCATAGTTCATTCCGAGGACGGTCTGGTCTCCGATTTGCAGTATAGTCTGGAAAACGACGGAAATGAAATTGTGACGTGCAGAACGGTGACGCGGGCGCTCGAGCGGGTTCGGCAAATGCCGCCCTCATTCTGTCTGATCGGAACGAGCTTTTCGGACGGCTCCGGATTGGATCTGCTTCGCGCGCTGCGCGAGGAGGCGGATGTTCCGACGATTGTGTTGTCCGAGGACGTGAATGAAAAGCAGGTCGTACTGGCACTGGAATACGGCTGCGATGATTATGTCGGCCTGCCCCTGAATATGCTGGAGCTGAAGGCGCGAATGCGCGCCGTGCTGCGCCGGATGCAGAAAAAAGGGGAGAGCGCAGCCGACGCATCGGATTTTTTCTGGGAGCAGGGAAATCTGAGCTTTGATTTGCTCCGGCGAAGCGTACGTTATAAGGGCGTATTCATTCCGCTGGCCGAAAAGGAATGGGCTATTTTGTGGTATTTGGCGTATCGCTCCGGAGAAACGGTATCGCGCGAGGAGCTGAATGAGCGAATCTGGACAGAGCCGGCGGAGGGGAACCTGCGCACGGTGGACGTCCACATCCGCCGATTGCGGCAAAAGCTGGCCGCGTATCATCTGGATCGGTGCATTCAGACGCGGCGGGGGGAAGGGTACCTGTACCGAAGTGTCGAACCGATCTTTTTCGAGGAGGCGCAGGGGGCCGAATCCTGAAACGGCGTTTGTGCGTGAACGGCGGACGTCGTTTGCCGCTGAGAAAGTGAGGAAACCGTGATGCGGTTATTGAAGAACGAATTCGAAAAGAAGGTATCGTGCTGCCGGGCGCGGTTCTGCGCGTGGACAGCTTTATCAATCAGCAAATCGACACCGAATTACTGGAGTGCATGGCGGCGGAGTGGGCCGCGCACTTCAGAGACAGAAACGTGACGAAGGTGATGACGATCGAGAGCTCGGGCATCGCCATTGCGTATCCCTTGGCACGGACGCTGGGCGTGCCGTTGATCTTTGCGAAAAAGGCGAAGACGCTGAATGTGGCAAATGATGTTTATACGGCAAATGTCAGAAGCTACACGCAGCAAAAGGTTCGCACGGCGCTGGTAGAAAAGCGCTTTTTGGCAGAGGGAGACCGGGTGCTTCTGGCAGATGACTTTTTAGCCAACGGCTATGCGATGCAGGGGCTGTTATCGATTCTGCAGCAGGCGGGCGCAGTGCCGGTGGGCATCTGCGTCGCCATCGAGAAGGGCTTTCAGGACGGCGGACGCATGCTCCGCGAGTCGGGGTATGATGTAATGAGTCTTGCCATTGTGGAATCGATGGATTCCGCAACGGGTGAAATCTGTTTTCGGGAGCAGTGATGCGTATTCGTCTTGACCGGCTTCTCGCCAACATGGGCGTGGGGTCGCGCAATGAAGTAAAAAACTACATTCGGGACGGCCTGGTGCGCGTCAACGGCGAGGTGGAACGAATTTCGAAGCGAATCGTCGACACCGGGGACGACATCTCGGTAGGCGATCAGGTGCTGCTGTATCAGCAGTATGCTTACTATATGATGAATAAGCCGGCGGGCGTGCTGTCGGCGACGCGCGACCGGCGGGAAACGGTGCTGGATCTGTTGGAGGAATCGGATCTGCGCAGGGATCTGTTTCCGGTGGGGCGCCTCGACCGGGATACGACCGGTTTTTTGCTGCTGACGGACGACGGGCGTCTGGGACATGCGTTGCTCTCGCCGAGGCACCACGTATCAAAGCGCTATCTTGTAAAAACGGAGAAGCCGTTATCACCGCGGGACGTCAGCGCCTTCGAGCGCGGATTTGATTTACACCCTGAGGGAATTCATACGCTGCCGGCAAAGCTGGAGCTGCTCGGCTCGTGCGAGGCGATCGTCACGATCTTTGAGGGCAAATATCACCAGGTCAAGCGGATGTTTGAGCTGTGCGGCAATGCCGTGCTGCAGCTGCATCGGCTGAGCATGGGGCCGCTTGAACTGGATGAGGCGCTGCAGCCGGGCGAATATCGCCCCCTGAGCGATGAGGAGCTGGAAAAGCTAAGAGAAGAAGCAGGAAGAAGGAAGGAATGAATTATTATATCGCCGACTGTCATTTTGGTGACGAAAAGGTGATTTCGTTCAGCCATCGGCCGTTTTCATCGGTTGAGGAGATGGACGAGGCAATGATTGAGCGCTGGAATGCTCGAGTATATGATTGGGATGACGTCTACATTCTGGGAGATTTGGTCTGCCGTTCGTCACAGCCGCTCCGCTATCTCGATCGGCTGAAGGGGCGGCTTCATCTCGTCTGCGGAAACCACGACAGAATGCTTCAGAACGATCCGGCGTGCCGGGCGCATTTTGCGGAAATACGGGATTACCTGGTTATCCGGGATGGGATGCACCGTCTGGTGCTGTTTCATTATCCCCTGCTCGAGTGGGATGGATTCTATTATGGAACGTGGCACCTGTACGGTCATATTCACAATCATCCTTCGCTGACGCAGGCACGTGCGAAGGAGCTGCCGAAGGCGCTGAACTGTGGGGTCGATCTGACCGGCTTTCGGCCGCTTCGCTTCGATGAGCTGGTCAGCTGCAATAAAAAAGACGGAGATCGTATGAAACGCCCTCAGGGAGCAGTGTAATCACTGCTCTTTTTTTTCGGTCAGCTCGCGCAGAAACTGAGACGGCTCACAGGGGCGCGCATTGACGCTTTTTCGCCCGATGAGACGAAGCTGCTTTTTGGCGCGCGTCATGGCGACATAGAACAAGCGCCGCTCCTCCTCGAGCAGAGCCGAATCCCCCTCCTGAGCCAAATCGAGAGAAGCCGTTGACGGAAATTCATTTTGCAGGAGGTCGATGACCCAGACGGTATCAAATTCCAGCCCCTTTGCGCCATGAATGGTCGAGAGAAATAAGGGCTGCCACTCCTCGGAAGAGGCTTTCTGGAGATGAAGCAGCTCGTTGAGGCGACGCTCCAGCTGCTTGGGCTGCGTCATACCCTCTACGAGAATGCTCATGTACGGTAAAGAAGCAAGCAACCGAAAACAATAGATAGACCGCCAGCACTACACTATTC
>JAEXCD010000052.1 GCA_023393715.1 Bacillota bacterium | reverse complement strand
CATCAGAGTAAAGCTTTACGCCGACGGTGCGCCCGCAAAATATCTGGATGGGAGCGAGGTCCCCGAACAGGAAATTACGGCGGGAGATAAGGTCGACGGTGAAAATTGGACGATCCGGATTGACCGGCTTCCCATCTATGCGGCGGACAGGCGCCATCAGGATGCGACAAGGAACGCCATAACCTACACCGTAAAAGAGCTGTACGAGGGAGCTGAGGCAGAGGACGGCGCGAGCATCAAGGCAGACGGGAAATGGTACAGGGTATACTATGCAGCCTCACCGCAAGGGGGCTTTACGATAACAAACAAGGAGGCCGTTTCGTGGACGCCGATGATTCCTCCGCTTCGGGAGATTGCGGTTACTAAGATCTGGCAGAATCATGAGGGGCTTGCCCTGGCTGCGCCTGTCGAAAAAATAACGGTAGCATTATATCGGGACGGCATCGCTACAGGGAAAAAGCTTGAGCTAAACGCGTCCAATAATTGGAGCGGAGCGTTCAAACAGCTTGAGACTGTGTCCGAATTGAATGCGGATGCAGACTACAGATATGCGGTAAAGGAAATCGGCGAAACGGACGGCGTCGTTCAATTCGACGGCGTGCGGTACAACGTGAGCTATGGCGGCACCATGGAGGATGGCTTCATCATTACCAATGAGAAGGAAGCACCGCCGACTCCGCCCGCTCCGGAGACGCCTCCTGCGCCAGAGCCGCCAACTCCGCCGACTCCGGAAACGCCTCAGGTGCCGAAAACACCGCCGACATCGCCGGGTGCGGAAATCCCGCCAACCGAGACGGAGCCCAAAACACCGTTGCCGCAGGGACAGCATTCGCCGAAAACGGGAGTCGGGGAAGGCCTGCTTCCTTATGCCGGACTGTTGCTGGTATCAGGAAGCGCACTTGTCTTCGTCGAGAATCAGCGCAGAAGGAAGAACCAATAAACCGAATCGGCACAGTCTTCGGACTGCGCCGATTTTTTTTTCGGGAAATGTTGATTTGCATCGCGAAGGGCGGCGCGCTGATTCGCGCAAATTCGGGCGGGAACTGTTGGAAACAGAACGATATTAGGATATAATAAAAAAGATTGTATTCAGGAAAAAACGAGCCGTGCCGAGGAGGCACATCCGACGCATGATGCGATTCGGAAAAGTACAGGAGGAATTATGATTCGAGAGTTTCACTATCAATCCGATGTCACCGACAATTCATTTTCACTGACCATCGGAAAAGTTGCAGAGCAGGCGAATGGCGAGTGTATCGTCCGCGCAGGTGATACCATGGTATTGGTCACGGCGGTCGCTTCCAAGGAGGCGAGAGAGGGCGTCGACTTTTTCCCGCTGACCTGCGAATATCAGGAAAAGCTGTATGCCATCGGAAAGATTCCGGGCGGTTATATCAAAAGAGAGGGACGCGGCTCTCAGGAAGCAACACTCAACGCGCGCCAGATGGATCGCCCGATTCGTCCGCTTTTCCCGGAGGGATTTCACAACGACGTACAGGTGATTGCCACGGTGCTGTCTGCGGATTTGGAGAATCCTCCGGAGATCTGTGCCATGAACGGCTCGTCGGTGGCCCTGGCGCTGTCGGATATTCCGTTCAACGGGCCGACCGGATCGGTCATCGTCGGCTACATCGACGGGAACTATGTCATCAACCCTTCGGACAAGCAGCTGGAAATCTCGGAGCTCAACCTGAGCGTGTCCGGCACCGAGGAAGCCATCATGATGGTCGAGGCCGGTGTCAACGAGCTGTCGGAAGAGGTGGTTTTGGGCGGCATTCTGTACGGACATCGTGAGATTCAGTCGATCTGCCGCTTTATCAAGGGCATCGCCGCCGAAATCGGAAAAGAAAAAATGACCTATACCGTACACCGCCCGGCAGAAGAGCTGCGCGAGCGCGTGGAACGCGTCGCCAGGGATCGCCTGCTTCAGGCGCTTCGCACGGACAACAAGATGATCCGCGAGGACGGGGTCGATGCAATCAAGAAGGAAACCTTTGAAATCTTTCAGTCGGCCGACCCGGACACGTTCAACACGGAAAAGGCGGATATCGACGCGATTATGGAGGAAATTATCCGTAATGAGGTACGCCGCCTGATTACGGTCGAAAAAGTCCGTTCGGACGGGCGCGCCATGGATGAAATTCGTCCGCTGGAGGCAGAGGTTGGCCTGCTGCCGCGCACACACGGCTCCGGCCTTTTCCGCAGAGGGCAGACGCAGGTCCTGTCGGTTGTTACCCTGGCGGGGCCGTCTGATGTTCAGTACATCGATGCGCTGCACGAGGAGGAGGTAGTCAAGCGCTATTTCCACCAGTATAATTTCCCGCCGTTCTGCGTCGGCGACACGCGCCCGCTGCGTTCACCGGGACGCCGCGAAATCGGACACGGAAATCTGGCCGAGCGCGCACTGCTGCCTGTACTGCCGGATGCGACGACGTTCCCGTATACGATCCGCGTCGTTTCCGAGGTGCTGAGTTCCAACGGCTCGAGCTCTCAGGCATCGATCTGCGGCTCGACGCTGTCGCTGATGGACGCCGGTGTGCCGATCAAGGCGCCGGTGGCGGGCATTGCGATGGGATTGATCAAAGAGGGGGAATACACCTCAATTTTGACCGATATTCAGGGTCTGGAGGATCACCTGGGCGATATGGACTTTAAGGTGGCGGGTACGTCAAAGGGCATCACTGCGCTGCAGATGGACATTAAGATTCAGGGTATCGACCGTCCGATTATGGAAACGGCGCTGGCGCAGGCGAAGAAGGCGCGCATGCAGATTCTTGATGTGTTGACGGGTGCGATTGCTCAGCCGAGGGAGAAGCTGTCGCCGTATGCACCGCGTATTTTTGCGATTGATATTGATCCCGAAAAGGTTCGCGATGTCATCGGAAAGGGCGGAAAGACGATCAACGGTATTATCGATCAGACCGGCGTCAAGATCGATACCGAGGACAGCGGACATATCACGATTACCGCGCCGGACGGCGAGAGCGGCGAGGCGGCATTGAAGATGATCTACGACATCGTTCGCGAGGTCGAGGTCGGCGACATCTATGAGGGAAAGGTCGTTCGCATTTTGAAATTCGGCGCATTTGTCGAGCTGGGCGGCGGAAAAGAGGGGATGGTACACATCTCCAAATTGGCGCGTGAGCGCGTCGAGAAGGTCGAGGATGTGCTGAATATCGGCGACACCGTCAAGGTCAAGGTCATCGAAATCGACGATCAGGGACGAATCAATCTGTCCCGCAAGGCGTTGCTTCCACGCGAATAGCTTTTGACGAAAAGACTCCGAAACAAAGTGTTCTGGAGTCTTTTTCTGTGCGGCGAAGGGAGCAGCGGACCGGAGGGGGGCTTTGATTTTGACGAGAAGCGGCGTCGGCGACACCTTGTGGAAAAAGTAAAAAAATAGGGTCGTTTTCCTCGATGATGGGAGCGATTTTATCATTATTTATGGTATACTAATACGAGGGTTTGCAAGGAGGAAATATGGCACAAAAGAAGCGAAGCAGCGGTAGAAAAAAAACAGTTTCAAAATCAAATACCGAGCTCGCTGTTGTGCTGGGCGTATTGCTGGTTATCCTGCTGGCTGTCGCCGTTTATTTCCCATCGAACACCGGATTTCTGGGCCGTTATGCAGGGGGCTTTTTCTATCAGATGTTCGGATCGGGAACGCCGGCTATTCCGCTATTGGTTCTCGCGGTATTGATTCCGTTTTCTTTAGGGAAAATGCATGGGAAGCTGGCAAGAACGATTCTGTACCTCGGCATCCTTTTTTTGTGCTATCTCATGATTCAGGGGACGCTGCATTCCTCAGGCGGACAATTTCGGACAACGGTCGAGCTGGCGATGGAGCGGGGGCTTGCGCACATCGGACCGGGCGCGGTCGGCGCGGTGCTCTGCTATGCGCTGCAGCGCGTGATCGGCTCGATTGGCATCTACGTATTGACCGTTTTGCTGACGGGACTGTTCATTCTGCACCTTATCGACATGCCGCTGAGCCAGTTTTTGAAAAAAACAGCGAATGGCATGCACGCCTTTTTGCTGCGCGGAGGAGAGCGGATGCATTCAGCCCGGGAAAAAGGCCGGGAGCGCAGAGAGGCGCGCCGTCTGGCACAGAAAAAGGCGGAGGAGGAGAGGGCGCGTCAACAGCATGCAGAGCTGCCTGCGAAGCCGATACAAGGTACAGCGCGGGCGTCGTCCGCGCCTGAGATACAGGAGGCGACGGCGGAAGGCGCAAAGTCGATCCGCATCAATAATTACGCTGCCGAGCTGGCGGGAGAGCACAGACGCACGCCCGAAGCAACCGATGCGGCCCTTCGCAATAATTCGCCCGAGGTGCCGGTGCAGAGCGCAGAGGAGTCATCTGGGGTTGCAGCGAGCGCCGATATCGAAAAACGAGCGGCAGAGGAGGATCGAAAAGCGCTTCGAAACGAACCGGCTGCGCCGACGCAGCCCGTTTCTCTTTCCGGTGCGTCCGTGTCGAATGATCAGCTGAGCGTCGAGCATTTGGGTATTGAAATCGCGGAGGAGCCGATTCTCTATACGCCGCCGCCCATTGAGCTGCTGAAATTGCCAAAGCGCAATGCGAGCGCAGATAAGGAAACGCTGCTTGGCGATGCGGAAATCATCGAAAGGACGCTGAGGAGCTTTGGCATCGAGTCGGAGGTCGTTTCGATTGATCGCGGGCCGACCGTCACCTGTTTTGAATTGAAGCCGCAGTCCGGCGTGAAGGTCAGCCGCATCGTCAATTTATCGGATGATCTGTCATTGGCGCTGGCTTCGCCGGATATCCGAATTGAAGCGCCAATCCCCGGAAAGCCCTATGTCGGCATCGAGGTGCCGAATCGAGAGAAGGACGATGTGCTTTTGCGGGAGATTCTTCAGACCAGTGAGTATACACAGACGCAGGACGGGCTGCCGGTTGCGCTCGGAAAGAGCATTTCCGGAGAGCCGATAATCGCAAAAATTGCAAAAATGCCGCACCTTTTGATTGCGGGCGCGACGGGCTCGGGAAAATCGGTCTGCATCAATACCATTATTTTGAGTATCCTGTACAAATATACGCCGCAGGATGTCCGCATGATCCTGATCGACCCGAAGGTGGTGGAGCTGTCGGTGTATGGGGAAATTCCGCATCTTCTGATTCCGGTCGTTACGGATCCGAGGAAAGCGAGCAAGGCGCTGTATATGGCGGTTCAGGAGATGGAGCGCCGTTTCCGCCTGTTTTCGGAGCATTCGGTTCGCGATATCGGCGGATACCGTGAAAAAGCGGAAATCGACGATGATTTGGAAAATCTGCCCTTTATCATCGTGATCATCGATGAATTATCGGATTTGATGATGGTGGCGTCGAAGGACGTGGAGGCGCATATTACGCGTCTGGCACAGATGGCACGCGCATGCGGCATCCATCTGATCATTGCCACGCAGCGACCCTCGGTCGACGTTATTACCGGAACGATCAAGGCGAATATCCCGTCGCGTATTTCGTTTCAGGTTTCCTCTTCGATCGATTCGCGAACGATCCTGGATATGGCGGGAGCGGAGAAGCTGCTGGGTAAGGGCGACATGCTCTACTATCCCTCAACGTTCTCCAAGCCTCAGCGCGTACAGGGCGCGTTTATCAGCGATGGAGAGGTGTCTCGCATTATTGATTACATTAAAGAAAAAAATACCGTGCGCTATGACGCGGAATTGATGGCTTCAATCGAAAAAGGGAGCGCCTCGGCAGGCGAGACAGGAAGCGCATCGGATGGCGAACAGGATCCGTTGATGAGCGAGGTTCTGGACTTTATCAGTCGGGAAGAAACTACGTCGATCAGCTGGCTGCAAAGACGTTTCCGAATTGGCTATTCGCGCGCAGGACGCATTATTGACGAATTGGAAGCCATGGGCGCGGTCAGCCCTCAGGACGGCTCAAAGCCGCGGAATGTACTCATCGGACAAGGCGATTTGCGACAGGAGGCGACGGATGAATTTACCGAATAAGATTACTACAATGCGTCTGATCCTGATCCCGGTTTTTATCGTCTCGTTCCTATTTTTGGGACTCAAAAGCTGGATCCCGGCCGCGATTTTTATCATCGCGTCCCTGACCGACTTTTTGGACGGCTATATCGCCCGACGCGATCACCTCGTGACCACGTTTGGGAAATTTCTGGATCCGCTCGCAGATAAGATGCTGACGCAGGCGGCCTTCATTATGCTGGTCGAAGCAGGAAGGATTTCGGGCTGGATGGTCGTGCTTATTGTATGCAGAGAACTTTTGATTACGGGTTTTCGGACGATTGCGGTTTCCCGCGGCGTGACGATCGCCGCTTCAAAATGGGGAAAATACAAGACGGTTTTTCAGATGGCATCAATCGTCTGTTTTTTGACTCAGGAAGCGCTTTTCCCGAATTTGGGGATTCCCGTGGCCGAAATTTTGTTGAACTTTGCCCTGTTCTTTACGCTTTGGTCGGCAATCGACTACATTGTAAAGAACCGCAGCGTTTTGGATTTGAGTAATATATAGGAGGAATACTTTGGCAAAGACTGGTAAGACCGAGATGAAGGTGGATCCGAGCGACAAGCAAAAAGCGCTGAATGCCGCCTTTGATGAAATTGAACGCAAGTTTGGAAAGGGCGCAGTAATGCGCCTCGGAGAAAAACCCAAGACAGAGGTCGAGGTGATTCCGACCGGGGCGATCAATCTCGACCTGGCGCTGGGCGTAGGCGGTTTGCCCCGCGGCCGAATCATTGAAATTTACGGTCCGGAAAGCTCGGGTAAGACGACGCTCGCTCTGGAGACGGTCGCTCAGGCGCAAAAGCAAGGGGGCATCGCCGCGTTTATTGACGCGGAGCACGCTTTGGATACGACTTATGCGCGCCGCCTTGGCGTGGATGTCGATAATCTGGTGCTTTCCCAGCCGGATGACGGAGAACAGGCGCTGGAAATTGCAGAGAGTCTGGTTCGCTCACAGGTGGTGGACATTCTTGTCATCGATTCCGTAGCGGCGTTAGTGCCGCGGGCGGAAATCGACGGCTCGATGGGCGATACGCACGTGGGTCTTTTGGCGCGCTTGATGAGTCAGGCGCTGCGAAAGCTGACCCCGATTGTAGCAAAATACAACACGACGGTCATTTTCCTGAATCAGCTTCGGCAAAAGATCGGCGTTACCTACGGCAATCCGGAGGTAACAACCGGCGGGATTGCTTTGAAATTCTATTCGACGATCCGCCTGGAGATTCGCCGCGGGGAACAGATCAAAGACCGCGATGAGGTCATTGGCAATCGTACAAAGGTAAAGGTAGTGAAAAATAAGGTCGCACCTCCATTCAAACGGGTGGAGTTCGATATCATGTACGGCACCGGCATTTCACAGGTCGGCACGATTTTGGATACCGCACATGATTTGAAAATTATTGATCGCTCTGGCGCATGGTACAGCTTCAACGGAGAAAAGCTCGGCCAGGGCCGGGAGAATGCGAAAAAGTATCTCTCGGAAAATGCCGATATTTTAGCCGATATCGAAGCACAGATTCGTCAGAAGATCGATCAGCACGACATGCCGTCGGATGTTTTTTCAAACGACGACGAGGATGAGATTTTTGATCTCGACTGACACAAATGAATACGAAAAAAAATAAGAAGAAAAGGAGGTGAAAAATGAGTATTGATTTAGTGGTTGCAATTGTCCTGATTGTTTTGTTTTCGATTCTCTCGTTTTTCATCGGAAGCGCACTTCGTGCGAAGAGAAATGCGTCACGAATCGGTTCTGCGGAAGAAATTGCACAAAAGATTCTGAATGACGCCAACCGCGAGGGCGAGGCAAAGAAGCGGGAGGTGCTCTTAGAGGCAAAGGACGAGATTCATCGCATGCGCGAGGATCAGGAGCGACTGAATCAAAAGAGACAGAGCGAGCTTCAGGAAATCGAACGCCGCGTCCTGCAGAAAGAGGAAGTGCTCGATCGGAAATCGGATCAGCTGGACAAGCGAAATGACCAGCTAAACAAAAGCCTGAAAAAGGTATCGGAAAAGGAACGCCAGGTCGAGGAGCTGATTGAACGACAGACGCGCGAATTGGAGCGCGTGGCGGAGCTCAATCACGAGCAGGCGGTGGAGCGTTTGCTCGATGAGGTGCGAAAAGAGGCCGTTCATGAACAGGCTCAGGTGCTTCGCGAATACGATCGCCAAACAAGAGAGCAGTCGGCTTCCATTGCCCGTGAAATCATCACGAGGACGATTCAGCGCTACAGCGCAGACTATGTTGCCGAATCGACGGTTTCGGTCGTCTCTCTGCCCAACGATGAGATGAAGGGCCGTATTATCGGTCGCGAAGGGCGCAATATCCGTGCGTTTGAAACGCTGACCGGCGTCGACCTCATTATCGATGATACGCCGCAGGCCGTTGTCCTTTCCGCGTTTGACCCGGTTCGCCGTGAAAAAGCGCGCATCGCTTTGGAGAAGCTGATTGCCGACGGACGGATTCATCCGACGCGCATCGAAGAGCTTTATGCGAAGGCGGAGGAAGAGGTCAACGCTTCGATTCGGGAGGCCGGCGAGCTGGCGCTCGAAAAGGTGGGCATTCGAAATCTGCATCCTGAGCTGGTTCAGCTGCTCGGAAAGCTGCGTTATCGTACCTCATACGGACAGAACGCACTGGAGCATTCTATTGAAGTTGCACTTTTCTCTACGATGATTGCTCAGGAAGTAGGGGCGAATGTTAAAATTGCGAAGCGCGGCGGGTTGTTGCACGACATTGGCAAGGCCATCGATCACGAGATTGAGGCGCCGCACGTCGAATTGGGCGTGAAAGCCTGCCGGAAGTACAAGGAATCCAAAGACGTGATTCACTGCGTCGAGGCTCACCACAACGACGTCGAGCCGCAGAGTCTGGAAGCGCTGATCGTTCAGGCGGCAGATGCGATTTCCGCTGCACGTCCGGGCGCGCGCCGCGAGTCCATGGAAAATTATGTGAAACGACTTCAGGATCTGGAAGCGGTGGCGAATTCGTTTGACGGAATTGAGCAGTCGTACGCGATTCAAGCGGGGCGCGAAATTCGCATTATGGTGAAGCCGGAGAAGATTTCAGAGGATCAGATGACGCTATTGGTACACGATATTGCCAAGAAGGTCGAAGAGAATCTGGAATATCCGGGACAAATCAAGATCAATCTGATTCGCGAGACACGCGTTTCCGACTACGCGAAATAACGGAAAATAAGAGAAGAAAAAAACCCGGCGGAAGCTTCCGCCGGTCTTTTTTTCTGTGTCGGGCTATTTGTGTTTCTCGTTGTCCGTCTTTTTTTCTTCTTTGTTCTTCTTTCGCCAGTACCTCGCATCGCACGCTTCCTCCAGATCGATGGCGTGCGCACAGTGAGGGCAGACCTTTGGCGCGCGGAGCATATGCCGCCCCAAATGCGTGCCGCAGCAGGGGCATCGCCAATATTCATAGTCGAGGTAGGCGCTGATGCCGATGAGTATGAACGCGGCCAGAATACACCATCCGTGTATCGGGGCGAAAGCGGGAATGAAATCTGATGCGATGAAAAATAAAATCAGCGCTTCAAGTACGAGACAGAGGCGTCGAATGTATTTCAGCTTCATGAGCACTCCTTTTCAGTATCTGCGGCGCCTTTTGCTGCCGCTCCTGCTTTCTTTTTCTGTGGCTGAGTATGGCGTGTCCGCCGCAGAGAACCGCCGTGATCAGGAGCGCGATGAGCGAAATGAGCACGCCGAGCTTGAAATAGGGCAGCTCATAGCGCAGCTTGATCGTGTGTGCGCCGGGAGAGACCGGAATCGCCAGCAGGGCCTCTAATGCGGAGAAAGGCGTTACGGGCTGGCCGTCGACCTCGGCGGACCATCCCTTGTCATAGGGGATTGTGAACAGGAGGTAGGGGGTATCCTCCGTTGCCGCCGCAACGGTGCCCTCGACACAGGTGTTTGTTTTTTTTACGATATCAAAGCCTGTTTTTTCCTGGAAACGTACCGCCTGTGTCAATGCCTGCTCATCGAGCCGAAACAGGCTGACATTCGTAATGGTCAATTCATGAGTGTTTTGCTCGAATTCAACGGTAAAAAGCTGTGCAGCATTCTTTTCGTTGCAGGTGACGTTGTAGACCTGTGAATTTTTGTTCGATCCGACACGCTTGTTGTCGAGCGGCACATCGTTGAGATACAGCTTTGAATTTTTGCTGTTCAGTGTATTGGAAACACTCAGATAATGCGAAGCCTCGTCTTCAGGAGTAAAGTAAAAATGGATCCGGGCGCTCTTGGACTCGTCGATCGGCGCATAGGTCGTCTGGTTTTCCTTTTCCGATACGACCTTGACGTTTTGGAGCTTGACCTCGCCCATGCGGATGCGGCGAAAATAGTTGGTTTCTTCCGGAGTGCCGTCGATGGCATTGGCAATCCAATCCTGAAAATCGACGGGGTTTGCGCGGTTTGACACGAGTTCGGGAAGGGAGGACTCCGCAAGGATGCCCAGCGGCATTCGCTGCGGTGTCTCATAAACCTTAACAAAGGTCGTGTCCTTCACCTCGTTCATGTCGGCGAGATCGGGGCGCGTGCTTTTGGCATTGAAAATACGGCTGCCGACGTACTTCTGATCGTCAATGGCCTCCTTTTTGCCGACGAGATAGTATCGAATGCCAAAGAATGCGTCGGTGAATTTTGTTGGATTTGTCCCGTTGATCGAGTTTTTGGTCGTCGCAAAGCCGAGTGCGTTGAAGAGATCGATGGTTTCGCGTTCCAGCGCCGAATTGAAGTGAGTGATGCCCGGCCATCCAAAGCGCATTCCGTCGTTGTTGTCGTGCATAAAGGTCTTTTCAACACGCCAAAATCCGGACTCCGAAGGGAGCAGCCCTTCACTCACCGCGCGAAGCTCTCTTTCGTTCAGCTGAAACTCGGCTAACGGCTCATAGCTGTAACAGCCCGTATGAAATGCAGCGTTCGTGGCCATTTCAGCGAAGGAGATCAAAACGAGCAGCGCCGCAGCGGCCTTTCGCTTTATCGGATTGAGCAGGCACAAAACGGCGATCAGGAGATAAACGATGGCCGCGGCGATGATGTGATAGGGTGTCAGAAAATCGTATTGGTCGAGATGGCGATACAGGTAAAAGAGCATCGCGCCGTACAGCAGGGTGACGACGATCATTATGCCGGTTTTCGGCGAAGGAATTCTCCGCATGGAGCGGAAGGCCAACAGGCAGATAAAGAAGCTGAAGACCCAGGAAAAGCGATACTCGTACCATATCGGATATTGCATTCCATGCCAGAAAATCGTCAGATTTTTGATATTCATGGACAGGAACAGGAATGCGACAATCACAAACGCCGTCAGGCGTTCGCGCAGGGAGATGCGCTTGTTGAAGAAAAACAGCGCACAGAAAAGCGTCGTGATCGTGCCGGTAAAAACATTCGGCAGGCCGCTTGGTACCTGATCATAGTTGAACGCTGCGGGAATCATCTTGGCGAAGAAGTCCATGGGCGGGTAGTCGAATACCCAGCCTGCGACGACATCCGAAGCATAGGAGCCCTTGCTCATCACGATGGAATGCAGTGTCGGCAGCAGCAGGAATGCACTGATCAACCCGGCTAAGAGCGAATAGCATGCGAAGCGCAAAAAAGCGAAAAACTGATGCTTTGTCCACTCGCTTCTGGTGCAGCAGGTCTTTCGCGGCTGGCGAATGAGGTCGTAGAGGACAAACAGGCACAAAAAGATGCAGGTCATGTAGCCGATGTAAAAGTTGAAGATGATGGAGCAGGAAAGCGTCAATACATAAAGAAAGGGATTTTTACCGCGCAGCATTCGCTCCAGCCCCAGAACCACCAGGGGCAGCAGAATAATCGTATCGAGCCAGACGTGGTTCAGCAAATTTGCCGTGTTAAAGGAGAGCAGGGCATAGAGCGTCGAATACAGGACGACGCGCCAATCATCGCCATGCTCTGAATATAGGAGCAAAATCGAAAAGCTTGAGCCGGCAAGACCGATTTTAATCAGCTGTGTCAATTCGATAATGAAGGGGAGTGCCGTGCGGGGGAAGGCAAAAAAGAGGAGATTCCACGGACTCATCAGATAGAAGGCAAACGTCGCAGCCATCTCACCGCCCAGCGATTTCGTAACCGAATAAAAGAAGCCGTCGCCGGTCCGAAGCGCGTCGCGAAAGGCCTCGTAGAACCCGAGATATTCATTGCGCAAATCGACCGCCAGGGTGGTGTGTTCTCCGAAGGGCCAGATGCCGGAGTAGATGAAGCCGGCGGTCATGGCCAACACGGGCAGCAGAAAGCTCAGGACAATGATAGGCCACTTGGCATGCCGAACCGACCGATAACGGGCGGAAAGCGGACGAAGGCGATCAGCTTGTGCTTTTTGGATCCTTTTGTTCATAAAAAACTCCTCAAGTTAAAAAGTCGCTCACGGATGAGCGACTTGATGACGACTTAGTTTCCTGGCTTATAACTGTCTTTCAATGTCACAATCCGATTGTACACGCGATGCTCCGGCGTGGAATGACGATTGTCTTCACAGTAGTATCCCTGTCTCATAAATTGATAATGGGAGAATGTGTCATTTTGTTCGGCGAGCCACGGCTCGAGGTACGCTTCGGAAATAATGCGCAGCGATTCGGAATTGATGAGCTCGAGATATTCCTTTTCATTGTGATCGGGGTCGTCGACGGTGAACAGGCGGTCATAAAGGTGCAGCTCGCAGGGGACACCGGCCTGTACCGGAACCCAGTGAATCGTTCCCTTTATTTTGCGCCCGTCCTTCGGGTTTCCGCCAAAGCTGTCCGGATCATATTCCGCGTGGATGGCAACGACGTTGCCGTCTTCGTCTTTATCACAGCCGGTGCAGCGAACGACATACGCCCCTTTCAGGCGTACCTCGTTGCCGGGGAACATGCGGAAATATTTTTTCGGCGGCACTTCCATGAAGTCCTCGCGTTCAATCCAAACCTCGCGTTCAAACGGTACGGTGTGCGATCCCAGCTCCTGTTTCTTCGGATGATTTTCAATCGTACACAGCTCGACGCGATCCTGCGGATAATTGTCGATAATGAGCCGAACCGGGTCGACGACAGCCATCGCGCGCGGGGCGTTTTCGTCCAAATCCTCACGGATGCAGTATTCCAGAAATCCGTAGTCGACCGTGCTGTCGACCTTTGCGACGCCGATGCGCTCGCAGAAATTGCGGATGCTGCGCGGCGTGTACCCGCGGCGGCGCAAACCGGACAGGGTCGGCAAACGCGGATCATCCCAGCCGTCGACAATGCCGTTTTCGACGAGATAGCGAAGCTTTCGCTTGCTCATCACCGTGCCGGTCAGATTCAGTCTCGCAAATTCGATTTGGCGCGGGCGGTGGGGCATGTCCGTATTCTGGACAAACCAGTCGTACAGCGGGCGGTGCGATTCAAATTCCAGAGAACAAAGCGAGTGCGTGATGCCTTCGATGGCGTCCTCAAGCGGATGCGCAAAATCATACATGGGGTAGATGCACCAGTCGTCGCCGGTGCGATGGTGGCGCTCGTGCGCGATTCGATAGATGACGGGATCCCTCATATTGATATTGCCCGAAGCCATGTCGATCTTTGCGCGCAGCGTCTTCGCGCCGTCCTCAAATTCGCCCCGGCGCATCCGCGCAAACAGATCTAAATTTTCTTCAATCGACCGGCTGCGGTAGGGGCTTTCCTTTCCGGGCTCGGTAAGGGTTCCGCGGTAGGCGCGCAGCTCCTCGGCGCTGAGGTCGCAAACAAAGGCAAGGCCTTTTTTAATAAGAACCACCGCGCGCTGGTACATCTCTTCAAAATAGTCTGATGCGTGATAAAAGCGATCGCCCCAGTCAAATCCGAGCCAGTGAATATCGGCCTTGATTTGATCCACAAAGGAGCTGTCTTCCTTCACCGGGTTGGTATCGTCCATGCGGAGATTGCACATCCCGCCGTATTTCTCGGCAGTTGCAAAGTCGATATAGATCGCCTTGGCGTGACCGATGTGAAGTCGTCCGTTCGGCTCCGGCGGGAAACGGGTGTGTACGGTCTCGCCATAGGTGCGGCCGCCCGGCGCAATTTCTTCTTCGATAATCTGGTGGATGAAATTGGTCGAGGTGTATTCATTCGCGGAGGAAGCGTCCTTCGCGTCAGTCGGGTTCATCGTGGAATGTACATCAGGTGTCATGAGTGCCTCCAAAAGATCAATCAGTATGGTTTATTCTACCATTAATGAGGATGGGTTTCTACTTTTCAAAGAGCTGCACGCGCCGCAAATGCTTCGCTGCACTTCTGATTCGATTTCGACTTGCTTCGGATACGCGATACAGAAAGAACGGCACGAGTGCATCGTGCAGCAGAGAAGGGAGAAGGGGGATCTTCCAGGTACGAAAGAGCCGTAATCGAAAATCTAATTTTGTCACAAAATCATAATTTTGCGACAACAGGGGGCGGAAAAAGGAAATTACCACAGGACGGACTTCAATCGGCTGAATGTGCGCGGTCAGCAGCGCTGTTCGCAGGTCCGCGCTATGCTGCGGCGTATACGCACTCTTTCATTTGTGCCGTGACATTTTCGCGGCACAAATGCGTTTTTTGTCGTTTTGTTTATATACGCGCCACCCTGAGATACCTTTTTGCAAAATAACGCGCTTAAAACGCCTGTAAACGCGAAATGCGCATTTACAGGCGTTTATCGGTTCTTTGTGATGCGAACACGCGTGTGCTGTGAGCTCCTTATAAGCTCCGGCGTTCCTGAACGCCTTTTACCACGGCGCGCCCTTTACCAGCAGAATATTTGTGAACCACCAGCTCGTTTTTTTCGCAGTATGCTGTACGAGATCGTCCGCTGCGATAAACAATGTGATGAGCACCTCGAGCTGCGCGGCCTCCGGAATTCGGCCGCCGTATTGGAGCGATTCATAAATCTCATAGGCCTGATCGATCAGCTCATCCTGGTGCAGTATGGATTTCCACAAGGTAAATTCGTCGAGCAGCGTT
Organism: Bacillota bacterium; assembly: GCA_023393715.1. Classification (GTDB taxonomy): domain Bacteria; phylum Bacillota; class Clostridia; order Tissierellales; family Peptoniphilaceae; genus JAEXCD01. The sequence continues at coordinate 4,582 of JAEXCD010000052.1, read as the reverse complement.
TCGTCACAGCCTGGCGACGCGCCCAGATGGCGCATGCAGCGTTCGGTATGGCGCAATATATTTCGGCATAATTGTGATTTTTTTATCGAATTTAACTTTTTATACCTGTTCAGCGTTTGCGAAATGCGCCGTCGCTGACGCCACATGAGATACTGGCGAATGTTCCAAAGGATCAAAAGGATCAGCAAAACAGCGATCGCAATACCGAACCGGGACGCATCGGCGTCGTTCGTACGGTCGGTCGGCTGTTCGTCACTCGATTCGCCGGAGCTTTCCTGCGGAGACGAGCTTGAAGAGGAATCTTCTGCAGTCGAGCTGCTCTGTGATTCCTGCGACGTGCTTTCCTCGCTCACTTCTTCGACGGATTCCTCCACCGATCGATCAAGCGGGTTAATTCCGCTGAGCTGCGAGACATGCGAGGTAGGCGTTGTTTCAATGGGATACCAGCCGAAGCCTTCGATATACACTTCGATCCATGCGTGCGCCTGAGCGGCGGAGAGGGTGCGCTCGATGCGTGTTGCCTCCACCTGCCCCTCACCGATCGGTGCGGCAGGAACGACAAAGCCTTCCGCGTAGCGTGCGCGGTAACCGATATCCTGTAATAATTGAGCCCAGGCCGTTGCAAAATACACGCAGTAGCCTTGCCTTGTGCGCATAAAGTGGGTCAAAAAGGATTCTGTGTCGGAAATATTGTCGACATTGAGTTCATACCGATAGGTCTCGTTGAAGTGAAGGCGCAGAATCCATACCAATTCAGAGAAGGAACGATTCTCGTCATAAAGTATTCGAGCGAGCGCGGGATCGCCTTCGCGAACCTCGGCTTCTAAGGCATGCGGCGCTTCTCCGCGTTCGGGGCGGAGCAAATCTTCGGAAAGCGCACCCTCCTCCTGCTCGAACAGCAGCCAGCTGTTTTCAATCGGTGCGATCGCATCCAAAAGCTGTATTCCGTAGGTCTCATAGGTTTCCTTAGACACGAGCGCCCCATTTTCGCTGAATAAGAAATGGCCGTTTTGCTGTATGGCTTCGGACGCAAATGCCTGAAATTCCGTACCGGAATCCTGTGAGGAGCGTGCGACCAAAACGGGTTTTCCGCCGTGAAATACGGTATGCGTCGGATTTTCCGTTCGAATGGCATAAAACATCGGAACCAGCTCGCGCTGCTCAAAAGCGTGGTCGCGCGATGCGGCATCTTCGAACCAAAAGGTTTTTGCCTGAAACGAATCAAAGGTATCGAAATAATTCGAGCGCGATTCGTAATCCGTTAGAATTTGTGGCGCGGACTTCGTCCAGCGGTGTCCGTCGAACTGATCATAGGCGTTGCCGCGGAGATAAAACGAATCGCTGTCCGCCTGAACGGTCAGATAGGGGGCGTCTGACAGCGTAACGGGTCCGCCGACGCGCAAATTTCCCTGCGGGTAATACCCGAGCTCCCGGAGTGAAAAGCCGCTGACTTCCCCGCCGCTCATCGGCATGATATCGTTGAGCGCCTTTGAAAGCGAGCTGTTGAAAAAGAATTGAGGCGGAATCAAAATCTGCAGGACAAAGGTCGCCGCAATCAGAATAGCGCCAAAAAAGATCGGCGGACGCTGCTCGCGCTCGGAGGGATCCTGACGATAGGCGTATGAGGAATACACACACAGCAGTCCGGCCAGCAGGTAAAAGAGCCACATTGGATCGGCAGCCAGATCCTCCATATAGAAGAGCGGTACGATCAGAAAGGCCATGTTCAGTAAGGGAATCGGCAGTCCCCAAATGCTCGCGGTCGAAAATAAGCTCGAGAGAACGACGAGGACGAGATGGAAATGAGCCGGCAGCATCCCCTGCTCCGCGACGGGCGTGGCCGCCCACTGAACCGCGTCGATAAATGCCTGATACAGGGCCTGCCAGAAGGATGACGAAAGAAGCGGAAAGGAAAAATGCCATCCGAAGAAAATACTCAAAAGAGCCAGCAGTCCGAAAAGTCCGAGCACGGGAAAGCTATAGCGCCAATATTGCAGGCCAAGGCCAAAAATCGCGCAAAAAACCATGGCCCGAAGGCCGAACGACAGCATATTCTGCGTCGGAATCCCTAAGAGCCGCAGGATAAAATAACAGAGCACGAGCGAAAACAGAGACGAGGTCAGCCAGTTCTGCAGCATGTTGATCCATTGTGCCCGTCGGTTGGAGAAACGTTTCATTGTGCCGCCTCCTCATCTAACCACATACACGATATCCCTTCTTCGTCGAGGCGCTGACGGAGCTCTTTTGACGTATTCTGCTTAAAGCTCAGCACATGGAAGAGCTGCCCGAGATCGCGCAAAGAGAGCAGCTGCCCAAGAGTGCCCTCGTCCAACGACTGTATCAGCAGGAGCTGCTGCTGATCCGAGCGAAGCGCAATTGGCATCGGGCATTCATCAAATTCAAACGGAAGCGAGGATAACATGCGGTCGATTTCGTCTTCCGATGGCGCGTCCGGAAACAAAAAGCTTTCCTTTTGGACGGTCGTGGCGAGCTCAATGGTTCCGTGGGTCTTTGCACTCTGAACGAGTAAAAAACGCGTCTGATCCAGCAGCTGATCGCGCAGCGCAAGCTGATGCGCATGCTGCTCGCTCAGCGGTGTTTCCTCAATGCCGCTGAATACGGGCTGTGGTGCGGCGCAGGAAGACAGGGCGAGCGTAATGCGAAGCGGCTGGTGTCCGTGCTCGCTGTAATGCCGGATCATCCACTCCTGCAGCCGGGCGCTGAGCTTCCAGTGGGTATGCGCCATGCTCTGGCCCTGTACCCAGGGCTCGATCGAAAACACCTCATCGCTCAGCGCATCGAAGCTCTTTCGGTCGATGGGCGTCTGACAATCCTGCAGCACCTCCTCCATCCGCTCATCGGCCTGTTCATCAACTGCATGCGGCAATGCCGTACACGATGCTGCGTTGCTGCGATAACGCGCCGAAAAGCTCAGCCAGAAGAATCCCAGTAAATCCTCAAACCACGGTTCCCGGGCGCGAAGCTCGTAGGTTCCGGTATGGTTTAATAAAAAGGGAAATTCGATCATGCGGCTTTCGTGGGGACGCAGCATGAGCTCCAGCCGGCGAATGCGACGGCCGCGGCGCAGTCGAAGCTCCGGAAAGCGCAGGAAAAAGGCCATCCATTTTGAATGGTTGACCAGACGACACTGCCACATCCCCTCTTGATTTCGCTGCAACGCCGAGGGCGCCGTGGAAATTTGAAGCTCCAATTTTGAGCGCGACAAAAGGCTGAACACAAGAGACAGGATAGGCAATAACAGCCAAAACAGAATAAGAATATGCGGGAAAATGCGCAGGCGCAAATTGGCCAACAGAAAGAGTGCAGCGCCGCCTGCGATCCAAAACCAAAAGCGCAGACGAACCCCTTTCATCGAGGAACCGCCGTATTCTTCAAAATTTCCTGAAGAAGATCGTCGCTGCGCATCCCTTTCCCGCGCGTCGAGGGCTTGAGGATCAGGCGGTGAGCCAGAACATCGCCGATGAGCTCCTGAATGTCATCGGGAATGACATAGTCGCGGCCATTCATCAGCGCAAGGGAGCGGCAGGCCGACAGAAGCATCTGAGCAGCTCTCGGGCTGGCGCCCAGATCGATGAGCGGGTGTTCGCGCGTAGCGCGGCACAGATCGACGATGTAGCGCTTTACCGCATCGGAGATCAGAACGCTTTGCGCCTGCTCCCGCATCCACATCAGCTCTTCGACAGAGGCGGCAGCCTGAACCTCTTCGCGCAGAAGCTGATCCGAATTCAGCGAAACGATATCCATTTCCTCTTCAATGGAAGGATAGCCAAGAGATATGCGCATCATAAAGCGATCGAGCTGAGCCTCCGGCAGCGGATAGGTACCGACATGCTCGATCGGATTTTGGGTTGCCAGAACCATGAAGGGCGTCGGGAGCGGATAGGTGGTGTTGTCCACCGTCACCTGTCCCTCCTGCATGGCTTCGAGCAGAGCGGATTGCGTGCGTGGCGAGGAACGGTTGATTTCATCGGCCAACAGGATCTGCGTCATGACTGCGCCCTCCTGAAAGACGAATTCCCCATCCTTCGGGTTGTAGAGATTAAATCCCGTGACGTCCGAGGGCATGAGATCCGGAGTAAACTGAATGCGGTGAAAATCCAGCTGCAGCGCACGGGCAAGTGCATGTACCATCGTCGTCTTTCCGATGCCCGGGACATCCTCGATCAGGACATGGCCACCGGACAGCAGAGCGATCAGCAGCCGCTGAATTACGCGCTCTTTTCCGACGATCACCTTGTTGACATTCGCCAGAATCGCCTGACTGATTTTTTGATACGCGTTGACGCGTTCCTGTGTATTCATCGGCTTCCTCCACACCGGGATGCGTCCATCGTTCCTAAAAACTCGACATCCTCTAAAATTTCCATCCATTCATCGATCATTTCCTGCAGCAATACGGGCACATCTTCATTCGGAATCTCTTCCTCCACCTGCTCCGGAATGCCGACCTCAAAGCCGTTCGGACCGTACTGAGTCCATTCGCCCTGCAGCTCCCTGCAGGGGTGTTCTTTTTTATTTAACAGCGCCGTAACGTGTTGGATGGCCCATTCTACATCATAGG
>JAEXCD010000025.1 GCA_023393715.1 Bacillota bacterium | reverse complement strand
GGACGTGGCACAGATTTCCGGCCAGGACAAAGAGATGGAAAACCTCGTGCGATCCGATAAAGGGGCGGCTTTTGTTCCAATGAACCAGCTTCAGCGCATAAATGATGCCGCCGATGGTGTAGATGACGCCTCCGGCCAGAAGGAAGGCAAACGCGGCTCCGGGGAGACGCTCAAGCAGCTGAGGCAGGGCAAAGATGCACAGCCAGCCCATGGTGATGTAAAGAACGGAAGAAAACCACTTGGGACAGGTCACCCAAAAGAATTTTATGACGCCGCCGATGAGCGCACAGCTCCAGATTGCGATGAGAAGCGGGATGCCGACCGAGTGCGGAAGTGCGATCAGACAAATGGGTGTATACGAGCCGGCAATCAGGACGAAGATCATGATGTGATCGACCTTTTTGAGGCGGAGATTTGCCGCCGGCGACAGATCAAAGGTATGGTAGGCGGTGCTGGCCGCATAAAGCAGAATCATGCTCAGCACAAAAACGCCAAGACTGAAAATACCGATGGGCGAAGTATGCTGCCGCACTGCGTGAAGGAGCAGAACGGGCAGGAGGAGCAGTGAAAGTACGAATCCGATAAAGTGCGTAAGCGCGCTGCCGGGGTCTTTTACGGCGAGCGGGCGCACTTCTTTTTTTTGTCCGGCAGAGCCGGGCTTTTTCCGATGGTGAGTCATGGCAAATCCTTTCTGACGCGATGATCGGTTTTTGAATAACTTGTTATAAGATATAATAATCGATAATTTGCCAAAGGTAAAGGGTTTTCAAAAACCGGTTAGAAGTTTTGATTGACCTGTTACCGGTAAGTAGAGTAAACTGAATCCGATGAAAAGGGAGTCCCGCAGCAGACGGCGGGGATCGAAGGGGAGTGTGAGAGACGTGGAATACAGACAGGACGAGGTGCGCGCGGAAAAGAGATTGCCGAAATTTGATGAAATTCCGGACGTCGGCCTTTTTTTGGAGCAGACGGCAAAATATCTCTCTAAATATACGGCGCTGTTGAACGAGCGGCCGGTCACCGGCTCGATGATCAGTAACTATGTCAAAAAAGGGCTGGTTGCCAATCCCGTAAAGAAACAATACGGCCCCGAGCAGATTGCCGTATTGCTCATCATCTCTCTCGTGAAATCCGTCCTGCTTCTGGAAGAGATTCAGTTCCTGCTCGAGCTGGCGGAAGAGACGGGAAGCGTTCGGGAAACCTATCACGTTTTTCGGGAGGAGCTGGAGGAGGCTCTGCATGGAGCGGCGGAGGCTGAGCGGAATGATGCAGACAAAACGGAAGCGCGTGCATTGATGCGCAGCACCGTCTTTGCGGTCGCGCAGCGCGCGGCGCTGGAAGAACAGTTTATGCAGGCGCGGGCGAACCGGTGAACAGGCGAACCGGCTTTTCAGGCGGCATGGTTCACTCACTCGGAATATTCTAAAAATAATTTCGATGTTTATGTATATCCTTAAAAATATGACCCTCGATTTTCCCGCAGGGATCGGCGGTCTGCGGATATAGGGAAAATTATTTCCAATCATGAAATTCTATACATGAACAAAATCTTCCATGAATTTGAACATATGGTGTTGAAATTTGGCGTTTTTTAGGCATTGAGGCTCAAAGAGACATAGCAGCCGAAAACTATTATTTGACTTTTTTGAAATCGTTTGCTATATTGAGTGTGGAAATCATTCCAAACATCTCTTTAAGGAGGAGAACATGAAGAAAATGAAAAAAGTGTGGGCTGCGCTTTTGGCGCTGACGATGGTTCTTTCTTTGGCTGCCTGCGGCGGACAAAAGAAAGAAGAGAGCAGTGCGGCGGAATCCAGCACGGAAGAAAGCACGACGGCTTCGGAATCGAGCTCGGAAGAGGCCTCTCAGGAGACGCCGGCTACGGGAAAAACCTACAACATCGGTGTTGCAATTTATCAGTACAACGATAACTTCATGACACTGTACCGCAACGAGCTGGAATCCTATTTTGCTGAGCTGGGCAAGGCAGACGGAAATACGTACAACGTCGAGTTCCAGGACGGCAAAAATGACCAGGCAACGCAGACCGAGCAGCTGAACAACTTCATCGCTCAGGGCAAGGATCTGATCATTGCGAACCTCGTCGACCCGACCGGTGCGGACACGATCATTGATGCAGCCAAAGCGGCGAACATCCCGGTCGTTCTGATCAACCGCGAGCCGAAGTCGACCGAGACGATGGAACGCTGGCCGGGCAAGGTCACCTATGTCGGCGTCGATGCGCGTCAGTCGGGCGTATACCAGGGCGAAATCATTGCCGAGCTGGAGAACCACGGCGACATCAATGGAGACGGCAAGGTTTCCTATCTGATGATCATGGGTGATGCGGGCAACGTCGATGCCGAGCAGCGCACGCAGTATTCGGTTGAAACGCTTCAGAAGACCATTCCGGCGGAGAGCCTCGGCGAACCGCAGCGCGGCAACTGGGATGAGGCTAAGGGCCAGGAAATCGCAGCGAACGCACTGAGCCAGTACGGCATGGATCTCGAAGTGATTTTCTCGAACAACGACGGTATGGCAAAGGGCGCTAAGACGGCGATCGATGCTGCCGGCCGCAAGGTCAACGAGGACATCTACATCGTCGGCGTCGATGCGCTTCCGGAAGTCGTCGAGATGCTCGACAAGGGTGAGTTCACCGGCACGGTTCTGAACGACCACTTCAACCAGGCGCATACGGCCGCTGAAGCCGCTGTGAAGCTGCTGCAGGGCGAGGAAGTCAAGCCGTACATCTGGCATGACTACGTAAAGGTGCTGAAGGCGGCAGACGCAGAGCTGAAGAGACTTCCGTCCCGCGAAGAAACCGTCGAAGAGTACACGAAGCGCCTCGAGGAAACCTACGGACAGAAGTAAAACGAACGGATCAATGAGATAACTTGCGGGCGTCAAGCGCATCAGCGCTTGACGCCGCTTGTATAGAAAGGAAGGCCCAAATGAGCGAGATCATTTTGGAAATGAGGAATATTGAAAAGACCTTCCCCGGCGTCAAGGCGCTGGACGGTGTTCAATTGACCTTGAAAAAAGGCACGGTGCACGCTCTGATGGGAGAAAACGGAGCGGGAAAGTCCACGCTGATGAAGTGCCTGTACGGGATCTATCACAAAGACAGCGGCAGCATTTTATTGGAGGGCGATGAAGTCAATTTTCACAGCTCAAAGGAAGCGCTGATGCACGGCGTGGCGATGATTCATCAGGAGCTGCAGCCGATTCCGATGATGAGCGTCGCCGAAAATATTTTTCTCGGAAACTATCCGATGAAGGGAAGCTTCGTCGACCACGCCAGGATGAATGAAGAGACGAAAAAATACCTGGCAGAGGTCGGCCTGGACGTCGAGCCGACGACGTTGCTCAAGGAGCTGACGATTTCGCAGCAGCAATCCGTCGAGATTGCCAAGGCGATCTCCCACCACGCAAAAATTGTCATCATGGACGAACCGACCTCCTCGCTGACGGCGAGCGAAGTCGAAAAGTTATTTGCTATTATTCGAAAACTGTGTTCTCAGGGCATCGGCATTATTTATATTTCACACAAGATGTCCGAGATTCTTGAAATTGCTCAGGAAGTAACCATCATGCGCGATGGCCGCTACGTAGGTACATATGACGCGGCGAACATTACGACGGATGAAATTATTAAATACATGGTAGGCCGGGAGCTGACCAATCAATTTCCGCCCCGTGCACAGGCGGCAACGGACGAAGTGGTGCTGGAGGTGAAAAATTTCACCTCGATTCTGCCGCTCTCCTTCCAGGAGTGCTCCTTCTCGCTTCACCGCGGGGAGATTCTGGGTGTGGGCGGATTGGTCGGCGCGCAGCGCACGGAGCTGATGGAGGCGCTTTACGGGCTTCGAAATCATTTGCCGGGCGGGCAGGTCTTTGTCAAGGGTGAAGAGGTCAACATCCGAAGGCCGCAGGACGCCATTCGCAACGGCCTGGCGCTCGTGACGGAGGACCGGCGCGGCTCCGGGATTTTCGGCGTGCTGTCGGTTGCGGACAATGTCGCGATCGCTTCGGTCGATCAGTACGTCGGCAAGGCGGGACTGCTCAATCTGAAGGCGATCTCCGAGGTCGTCGCAAAGAACATCGACGCCCTGCGCATCAAGACGCCGACGCAGCAAACCCAGATTCAAAACCTGTCCGGCGGAAATCAGCAAAAGGTCATTTTATCCCGCTGGCTGGCGAACAGCCCGGATGTGCTGATTCTGGATGAACCGACGCGCGGCATCGACGTCGGCGCAAAGTATGAGATTTATGAAATCATCAACAATCTGGCCCGTCAGGGGAAGGCGATCATTATGATTACCTCGGAGATGGCGGAGCTTTTGGGCATGTCGGATCGCATCATGGTGATGTGCGAGGGCCGCATATCCGGCTAT
>JAEXCD010000050.1 GCA_023393715.1 Bacillota bacterium | reverse complement strand
GCGGAAAAGGGCGGCTATGAGCATTTCATGATGAAGGAAATCATGGAGCAGCCAAAGGCGCTGACGGAGACGCTTCGCCCGCGCATCCGGGACGGGCACATCGTTCCGGATGACATCGTGTTTACGGAGGAGCAGATTCAAAAGCTGCGCCACATCTACCTCGTCGGATGCGGCTCGGCGTATCACGTCGGCATGCTGGGTAAGGAGGCAATCGAGCGTCTCGTCGGCATTCCGGCCAGTGCGGACATCGCGTCGGAGTTCCGGTACCGCAATCCGATTTTAGGCCCGGAGGATGTGGTCATTCTGATTTCGCAATCGGGGGAAACGGCGGATACCGCGGCGGCGCTGCGCCTTGCGAAATCGCGGGGTGCGCGGACGATCGCGCTGGTCAATGTGATCGGCTCGACGATTGCGCGCGAGGCGGACGACGTCTTTTATATCTGGGCAGGCCCGGAGATCTCGGTAGCGACGACCAAGGCGTACAGCTGCCAGGCGGCGGCGCTGTCGCTTTTGGCGGTGTATTTCGGCGTTCGGCGCGGCGTGATTACGGCTGAGGAGGAGGGGCGCTATTGCGCGGATTTCCTGAAGCTGCCGCAGGCATTTGAAAAAATGCTCGAAACACAGCCGGACATGCAGCGTTATGCCTCGCAGGTGTTCTATCGAAAGGATATTTACTTCGTCGGGCGCGCGATGGACTATGCGCTGTCGCTCGAAGGCTCTCTCAAGCTGAAGGAAATCTCTTATATCCACTCCGAGGCGACACCGGCGGGCGAATTGAAGCACGGCCCGATTTCTCTGATTGAGGAGGGCACGCTGGTGATTGCGCTGGCGACCTGGGAGGAGCTGATCGACAAAATGTTCTCGAATATTCGGGAGATTGAAACGCGCGGAGCGGAGCTGCTGATCATTACGACGGAGCCGGAGCGCGAGCGCATGTCCTCGGTTCGCGGGACGATCTTTACCATTCCGGTTGGACTGTGCCCGCTGCTTCAGGCGCTTCCCGCGATTGTTCCGCTTCAGTTCCTGGCGTACTACGTGGCCGTCCTGCGCGGCGGTGACGTCGATAAGCCCCGGAATTTGGCAAAGTCGGTAACCGTTGAGTAAAGGAAGAATGTGATATACTGACCGTGACGAAAAGGAGGAGTACATGAAGGAAACCTTTCAGATTTTGGTCGATACGGCCTGTGACGTGGCGGATGAATATGGCTGCGCCGGAGGCGTTTCGTGGATCCCGATGGACTGCATTGTGGATGATTCCGAGGTGGTGGCGTTTCGGGGGCCCGATGACCGCGCGGCGATCACGCATATCTACGAGGAGCAGCGTTTGGGAAAGCAGGTGAGCACGAGTCAGGTGACGCCGGCCGTGTACATGGACTTTTTCCGCAAATGGGCGAGTCAGGGCGTCGACGTGCTTTATATCGGACTGTCGAGCGGATTGTCTGCAACGGTACAGTCGGCGGAGCAGGCGGCGAGGATGATTCGCGAAGAAATCCCGCAGGCGCAGATCGGGATCTGCGACTCGCTCGCAGCGACAGGCGGGATCGGAGTATTGCTGGAGCGTGCGGTGAACGACCGGGCGAAGGGCATGTCGATGGCGGAAACGCTGGAGGACCTCCGCGAGGCAAGACATCATCTGCGTCACTGGTTCATGGTGGACGATTTGAATTTCTTATTCCGGGGAGGGCGGCTGTCGCGTTCCTCGGCGCTCATTGGTACGGCGCTTCGAATCAAGCCGGTGCTGCACGTCGATGAAAACGGGAAGCTGGCGCCGCTGGACAAGAAGCGCGGCCGTCGTCAGGCGGATCGCTGCATGATTGAGCACTACCTCGCGGAACGCTCGGGAGAGCCGGGAGACCGCCTGTATCTGTGTTATACGGGGGATATCGAGCCGGCGGAGCATCTGGCGGAGCAGATCAAAGCCGAGCTTCCCGATGCGCAGTGTATCCTGCGGTATATGTCTCCGGTAATCGGCGCGCATACCGGCCCGGGCGCCTGTACAATCATTCACATGGGAAAATAAAATTCGTGAGGAGAGAATTCACGGGGGATTTGCAGGAGTGAGGAGGTTTTTATGAGCAAAAGGGGAAGCGCGCGCCGGTGGGTGAGCTTCGCATTGGCGATGGCGCTCATGCTGTGCCCGTTGGGCGCAGTATCGGCGCAGCGCGCCGCGGAATCGGAAGCCGGAACAGAGAAGCCGGGCGTTTTGGTGGTCGGCATGGAGGCGGATTCCGCACCGTTCAACTGGTCTCAGGGAAATGACCGGGACGGCGCATGGCCTCTTCAAAACAGTCCCGGAGAGTACGTCAATGGATACGATGTCGTCATGTCCAAAAAAATTGCCGATCATTTGGGAATGGAGCTGGAGATTGTAAAAGTCGAATGGGACGGCCTGCTGCCCGCCCTGTTGTCGGGGAAAATTGACGCCATCATTGCCGGCATGAGCCCAACGGAGGAGCGGCAGAAGGAAATCGACTTCACAGACAGCTATTATCGCGTCGATCTGGTGTTGGTCATCCGCAAGGACAGCCGTTTTGTCGGGGCGACCTCGCTCGCCGATTTTTCGGGCGCCAGGATTTCGGCGCAGCTGAATACGTATCTGTACGACGCGATTGATCAGATCCCCAACGTCGAAAAGCTCAACGCGATGGATTCGTATTCGACGATGGTGACGGCGGTGAAATCCGGTAAAGTGGAGGCGTTTGTTGCGGAAAAGCCGGGAGCCATGGCGGCCGCTGCGGGAAATGAGGATTTGACATATATCGAGTTCGAGCAGGGTAAGGGGTTTCAATCGGCCGATTCCGATATCACCGTCGCCATCGGTGTTCGCAAGGGCTCGCCCTTGGGTGTGTCGATCAACGAAGCCCTGAACGCCATTTCCGAAGAGGATCGCCAGACGGCGATGGCGGATATGGTCGAGCTGAATACCGGCGCGAACAAGCAGCAGTCTTTTTGGGAGAGCGTCGTCGAGATTCTGAACAACTATCTGCCGCTGCTTCTTCGAGGCGCGGGCGTGACGCTCTTTATCTCTGTCGTATCGACGGCGATCGGCTTTGTGATCGGTATGGCCGTTCAGATCGTCCGCTCCATGCCAACCCATAAGAAGCAGAATCCGGCGAAGCGTGTGCTGCTTCACGTCGTCAAATTTTTGCTGACGGCCTATGTCGAGATTATCCGCGGAACGCCGATGATGGTGCAGGCGATTATGATCTTTTACGGCGGAAAGATGTTGTTCAATATCGATTTCGATCAGATTACCGCCGGTCTTCTGGTCGTATCCGTCAATACCGGGGCATACCTCGCGGAAGCCATCCGGGGCGGCATTGCCTCGGTGGATGTCGAGCAGATGGAGGCATGTAAGGCGATCGGTCTGACGCACAGCCAAAGCATGCGTTACGTGATCCTGCCTCAGACGATCAAGGCCATTATTCCGAGCATCGGCAACGAGCTCGTCAACAACATCAAGGATACGACGGTGCTGAACGTAATCTCCGTCTCCGAGCTGTTCTTTGTGACGCGCTCGGTTTCCGGAACTACCTTTAAGGTGTTCCAGGCGTTCCTGATTTCATCCGTGATCTACTTCATATTGACCTTTACGGCGACGCGCGTCGTCAATTGGATTGGCCGGAGGGCAACCGAGGTCAAACCGTTTAAGCTGGTGGAATCGCAGAAAGGAGCACAGTGATGACAGACCGGTGTATTTTGGAGCTCCGCCATTTAGCGAAAAAATTCGGGGAGATCGAGGTGCTTCGGGATATCAACCTGCAGGTGCAAAAAAATGATATCGTCACCGTGATCGGACCCTCCGGGTCGGGAAAATCGACCATGCTGCGTTGTCTGAATCTTTTGGAAGAGCCGACGAGCGGCGACATTCTGTTCCACGGCGAATCGATTCTGGCGAGGGGCTTTGACCAGCGAATCTATCGCTCAAAGGTCGGAATGGTCTTTCAGCAGTTTAACCTGTTCAACAATCTCGACGTGCTGCACAACTGTATGCTCGGACAGATAAAGGTGCTTGGACGCAGCGAAGAGGAAGCCCGGGAAAAGACGGTGGCGCTGCTTCGCAAGGTGGGCATGGAGGCCTATCTCGATGCGGTGCCGGCGCAGATTTCAGGCGGACAACGGCAGCGCGTCGCAATCGCGCGGGCGCTGTCCATGGATCCCGAGGTCCTTCTGTTCGACGAGCCGACCTCCGCGTTGGATCCGGAAATGGTCGCAGAGGTGCTGAACGTCATGCAGGCGCTTGCCGCAGAGAATACGACGATGGTCGTTGTGACCCACGAGATGCGTTTTGCGCGTAACGTATCGACGAAGGTGTGCTATATGCAGGATGGCGTCATCGAAGAATGGGGAACGCCCGATGAGATTTTTGAGCACGCGAAGAGTGAAAAAACGAGAAGCTTTCTCAGCGCGACGCAGTAGAAGGCCAACCGAATACAAGATACGTGAGGCGAACCCGGCGAGCCGGGTTCGCTTTTTTGTCCGTTACGCCGTTTGTCCGTTACGCCTTCAGACGTCGACACCTGAAGAGGCTTCAGGGCGATTTTTCGCAGAAACGCGGCGAAAAAATAATCATTTTGGGTCATGAATACACAAATAAAATGACGAAAAAGGGAAAGGGCACGGCGGCTTTTTGATATAAAAAAAACGATATATCGGCAAGGAAAACATGTTTTCATGCGGTGTATCGTTTTCAGAATGAAAAGATCGAAAAAAGCTTGCATTTAGGAGAAGACCCTGCTAAAATGCATAAAACATCTAATTTTTAGGACGTTGCCGTAGCAGCGTGAGAAAGCGGATGGAAAATCGCACAGGAGGTAAGTTATGAGAAAGAAGTATCGTTTAGCCGCAGCTTTGCTTGCACTGAGTCTGTCGCTGGCTGCGTGTGGCGGATCAGCAAATAAGGACCAGAGCAGCGCTCAGGGCGAATCGAGCGCGTCCTCCTCGGAAACGGGATCGTCGGAGAGTGCGGCAAAGGACGAGCTCATCGTAGCGACCGGCTATGAAGCCTCATCGCTGGATCCGGTGGCGCAGAACGAGGTTGCCGCAACCAACGCCATGATTCAGATCTTTGAAGGTCTGGTGGAGGTCAACGAGGCCGGAGAGCTTCTGCCCAAATTAGCGGAGACCTGGGAAGTCCAGGACAATCAGACCTTTACCTTCCACCTTCGTTCGGGGGTAAAGTTTCACAATGGCGAGGCGTTTACCGCAGCCGACGTTCAGTACTCCTTAGAGAGAGCGGCGAAGGCCGCCGCTGTCTCGACGTATTTCGGCGACATCAATTTATCGTCCTTCGAGACGCCGGATGATCTGACAATCCGCTTTTCACTGAACAAGCCGAACAGTGCGTTTCTTTCCTACCTCGCACACAGCGGCGCGTTCATCGTAAATAAAAAGGCTGTAGAGGAGGCGGGCGACAGCACCGGAGTACAGCCGGTCGGCACGGGTCCGTTCAAGCTGGAAAGCTGGACGAAAAACGACCGAATGGTGCTCACGCGTTTCGACGAGTACTGGGGAACAAAGCCGGCCTATAAGACCCTGGTTCTTCGGCCGATCACGGAGAAGCAAAACCGTGCGATCGAATTGGAAACCGGCAATGTAGACATCGCGTACCAGATTGCGCCGCTGGATATGGAGCGGCTGGAGAGCGATCCGGGCGTGGAATTGATCCGCCAGCCGATTAACTCGACCACCTATCTCGGGTTCAACCTTCGCAACGAAATTCTGGCGAAGAAGGAAGTGCGTCAGGCCATTTCCGAAGCGCTGGATGTCGATACGATGGTCAATTCCGTATTCAAGGGAGTCGGTTCTCCTGCGAGCGGATTTATGCCGACGAGTCTGAAATATTCGATTGCCGGAGAAAAACAAAATACACCTCAGGATCTGGAAGCAGCAAAGCAGCTTTTGCAGGATGCGGGTTATCCGAACGGATTCTCGATTCGCATTATGACCAACGAAAATCAGGATCGCATCGATATGGCGACGATCATGAAGGCGGAGCTGGAGAAGGTGGGCATCAATGTCACCATCGAGACGCTGGAGTGGACGACGTTCCTGGAGCAGCTGAAGACCTCGAACTACGATATGTACATCCTCGGTTGGTCGATGTCGATCAACGATCCGGACGTCGCATTGTATCCGCTGCTGCATTCCTCTGCTTCGGCAGAAGGGAGCAACTACACGCATTTCGAAAATGCCCAGTTTGATGCGTTGCTGGAAAAGGGCCGTCTCTTATCCGACGGAGAGGAGCGGGAGAAGGTCTACCGCGAGGCACAGGAATTGCTGTACGAAGAACGGCCGTTCCTGCCGTTGGCCGAGACGGAGTATGTATATGGAACGCGCACGAACGTCGCAAACTTTGATCCGACGCCGTTTGCATTCAACACCTTATTCAACGTCTCGTTCAAGTAAATCGATCTGCATTCAGCGAGAGGAGGAAAAGGAAGAGGAGACTCTTTCTTTTCCTTTTTTCAAAGAAGGAGGAATGAATGAAATACATACTGCGAAGATTGCTTTACATGATTCCGACGTTGCTTGGCGTCAGCTTTATCATCTTCACGCTGCTGCATTTTTCTCCGGGCGACCCGGCATTGGCCATCCTCGGCGAGAACTCGTCAACGGAAAAGCTGGAAGAGCTCCGCGAGGAGATGGGGCTGAATGATCCGTTTTTCGTCCAATACGGACGGTATGCAAAGCAGGTGCTCATCGATCACAATCTCGGCGATTCCTACCGGCAGAAGGATTCGGTCGCCAGTCTCATCGCCGCGACGTTCCCAACGACGCTCCGCCTGGCGCTCCTGTCCGTCGGCGTCGCCCTTCTGATCGGGGTGCCCTTAGGCATTCTTTCGGCGATAAAACGGTATACGATATGGGACTCGCTCACGATGGTCATCGGCCTTTTTGGCCTGTCCATTCCGGTGTTCTGGCTGGGCATGATGCTGATCATTATTTTTGCGTCGCTGCTGCGCTGGCTTCCTCCGTCGGGCTTTTCTACGCCGCAGCAGATGATCCTTCCCGTGCTGTCGCTCTCATTGCAGTCGGTGGCCGTGATCATGCGCATGACGCGTTCCTCCATGCTTGAGGTTTTGCAGCAGGATTACATTCGTACGGCGACCTCAAAGGGCTTGAAGATGAAAGCGGTCATCGTGGTGCATGCGCTGAAGAACGCTTTTATTCCGGTGTTGACCAGCGTGGGGCTCCAGTTCGGTTCGCTGATGGGCGGCGCGGTGCTGACCGAGTCGATCTTTTCCATCGCGGGTATGGGACGGCTTTTGACGGAATCGATCAAGATGCGCGACTATCCCGTGATTCAGGGCTGCGTCTTAGTGATCGCCATCTGCTATTGCCTGATCAACCTCGGTGTCGATTTGCTATACGGCGTACTGGATCCCCGGATTCGCGCCAAGTACAGATAGGAGGCGTCCATGAGCGAACAAGCGATGAAACAGAAAAGACCGGCTCGGGGACTGCGCGCCTTTTGGAAGCGGTATCGCAAATCGAAGGTTGCGGTGGTCGGACTCGTCATTTTGTTCATTTTTGTCGTGATGGCGGTTTTTGCGCCCGTCATTGCACCGTATACCTATGATGAAATGGATTTGAGTAAAGCGTTCCAATCGTCCGGCGCAGAGCATTTCTTCGGCACGGATTCCTTTGGACGCGATATCTTCAGCCGCATTATCTACGGCGCACGAATTTCGTTGACGATTGGCTTTATTTCCGTAGGAATCGCCGTTTTAATCGGCGGGCTCATCGGCGCAACGGCCGGTTATTACGGAGGCTGGGTGGATAATGTGCTGATGCGGCTGATGGATATTCTGATGTCGATTCCGCAGTTCCTGCTGGCGATTTCCATCGCCGCAGCGATGGGTCCGGGCATCCGAAATCTGATGATTGCCGTCGGAATATCCTCGACGCCGAATTATGCGCGCATCATCCGCGCGTCCATTCTGTCGGCCAAGGAGCAGGAGTATGTCGAGGCGGCGCGCGTATCGGGCGCCGGCGACATCCGGATTATTCTCCGGCACATTTTGCCGAACTGTCTGGCGCCGCTCATCGTACAGATGACCCTGGGCGTTGCAGGCGCCATCCTCAACGCAGCGGGTCTGTCGTTTATCGGGCTGGGCGCGGAGACGCCGATTCCTGAGTGGGGGGCGATGCTGTCCGAGGGCCGGGATTATTTCCGAACGTATCCGATGGTGGCGTTGTATCCGGGACTGTTTATTTCACTGACGATTTTTTCATTGAATGTAGTGGGCGACGGGCTGCGCGATGCGCTTGATCCCAAGCAAAGGAGGTAGGCATGACAGACACAAAAAAAGAAGTGCTGGTGCGCTTTGAAAACCTGCATACCTATTTTCACACGGAAGCAGGGACGGTGAAGGCGGTTAACGGCGCGAGCTTTGAGGTGCGCAAGGGTCAAACGATCTGTATCGTCGGCGAATCGGGCTGTGGGAAATCCGTTACGAGTCTGTCGCTCATGGGACTGATCAAGATGCCGCAGGGAGAAATCGTCGAGGGAAGCATCCTCTATGACGGGAAGGACCTGACAAAGCTGAAGGAAAAGGAGCTGCAGAAAATCCGAGGGAACCGCATTTCCATGATTTTTCAGGAGCCGATGACGTCGCTGAATCCGGCGCTGAAAATCGGCTTTCAGATCAAGGAGGTGCTGAAGCTTCACTCCGGGATGAACAACAGGGACGCGACGGAGCGCGCGGCGCATATGCTGGGAGAGGTCGGGATCCCGCGGCCTCAGGCGGTGCTGAATATGTATCCGCATGAGCTGTCCGGCGGTATGCGACAGCGCGTCATGATCGCCATCGCGCTGTCCTGTCGGCCGGAGCTGCTGATTGCGGACGAGCCGACGACGGCCCTCGACGTGACGATTCAGGCGCAGATTCTCGATCTGATGCAGCGCATCAAGGAAGAGACGCAGACGTCGACCATGCTGATCACGCACGACCTCGGCGTTGTGGCGGAAATGGCCGATTATGTCGTCGTCATGTATGCGGGGAAGGTCGTCGAGCAGGGAAAGGTGCTCGATATCTTTACGGATCCGCTGCATCCCTACACGCAGGGGCTGATGAAATCGAAGCCGACGATCGGCGCCAAACAGGAGCGGCTGTACACGATTCCGGGGCAGGTGCCCAATCCGATTGACCTCGGAGCGGGCTGCGCTTTTGCCGATCGCTGTCCGTACACACAGCCGGTTTGCTGCGAGCGGATGCCGGATGTGCATGACGCGGGAAAAGGACACGAGGTGCGCTGCTGGATGTGCGGGCAAGGAGGGGCGGAATGACTGGACGAGAAGTAAAAACAGGGAGCAAGCCTCTGCTCGTCGTGCGCGGTCTGAAAAAATACTTTCCCGTGCGGGGCGGATTTCCCCGTCGTGTGATCGCGCAGGTGCAGGCCGTCGATTACGTCGATTTTGAATTATATCCCGGAGAAACGCTGGGCATCGTCGGCGAATCGGGCTGCGGGAAATCGACGCTTGCGCGGACGATTTTGGGGCTGTATGATGAGGTAGAGGGCTCCGTCCTGCTCGGGGATACCGAGCTGGTCGGCATGCCGGCGAAGCAGCGCCGAAAATTAAGTCCGCGGATTCAGATGATTTTTCAGGACCCGTACAGCTCGCTGAATCCGCGCATGACGGCGCGGCAGATCATCAGGGAGCCGCTGCTCAATAATCCGGGTGCGGTTCCTGCGGGGACGGAGGACGAGGTCGTTGCCAAGACGATGGAGGAGTGCGGACTGGCGGCATACCACGGCGACCGCTACGCCCACGAATTTTCGGGGGGACAGCGGCAGCGCATCGGCATTGCCCGTGCACTGGTGCTCAATCCGGAGATCGTATTCTGTGACGAAGCGGTTTCGGCGCTGGATGTTTCGATTCAGGGGCAGATCATCAATCTGCTGATGGATCTGCAGCGCGATCGCGGGTTGGCCTACATCTTTATTTCGCACGATCTGTCCGTGGTCGAGCACATTTCGGACCGCGTGGGAGTCATGTACCTCGGCTCCTTTGTCGAGATGGCGAGCAAGGAACAGATCTATGAGAAGCCGATGCACCCGTATACGAAGGCGTTATTGTCCGCCGCGCCGGTGAATGATCCGCGCGTGAAGAAGAAGCGCATGATTCTGGAGGGCGATCTGCCCTCTCCGGCCAATCCGCCGAAGGGCTGTAAGTTCCATACGCGGTGCCCGTTTGCAAAGCCCCTGTGCTCCGAATCCAAGCCGGAGCTGCAGCTCTGTGCACCGGGCCATTTGGTAGCCTGCCACTACGCCGGGCAGCTGGCAGAGGAAAATGAGGAATATGTAGAAAGTCGAGGAAATGAATGAGCGCATCATGGAGAGAGGTCGTTGAAAAAACGCTGGAATGGATGGCGGTTCCGAGTGTGGGAAGCGATACGGCGCGGTTGAGAGAAATGATCTGGGACGATTTGGGGCGCATGGGCATCGAGCGCACGCGCACGCGCAAGGGGCTGATCTATGCCACCATTCGCGGCAGGGATGACACGAGACATCGTCTGGTCACGGCACACATCGATACCCTGGGCGCCATGGTCAAGGATATCCGCGACAACGGCCGCCTTCGCCTTACGCAAATCGGCGGATATGCATGGGGGAGCGTGGAAGGCGAAAACGTCACCGTTTTCGCGACGGGCGGAAAGGAAGTGACGGGAACGCTGCTTCCGGATAAGGCCTCGGTACACGTCTTTTCGGATGAAGCGCGCGAGATGCTGCGGACGGAGGATTCCGTCGAGGTGCGCCTCGATGCGGACGTTCGCTGCAGGCAGGACACGCTGGATCTGGGCATTCGCGTGGGCGACGTCGTCGCCTTCGATACGAGAACGCGCTTTTTGGAGGACAGCGGGTATTTGAAATCGAGATATCTGGATGACAAGGTCTGCGTCGGCATCATGTATTCCGCTATGAAGGAGCTCGTGGAAAGCGGCGAGGAAATTCCCTTTACGACCCATTTCATGTTCTCGGATTACGAAGAGATCGGACACGGCGCTTACGGCTGGCCGCAGGAGTGCGCGGAGTTTTTGGCAGTCGATATCGGGCCGGTCGGGCCGGGACATACCTCGGATGAGAAGAAGGTTACGATCGTCGCGAAGGACAGCCGCACGCCGTATAGCGTGCCGTTCCGGCGCAGGCTCGAGCGTCTGGCGGAGGAGCATCACATCGATTATGCGACGGACGTGCATTTCCGTTACGGCTCCGATGCCTGTGCGGCGATGCAGCAGGGCTTTGATATGGATTTTGCCTGCATCGGGCTCGGCGTCGATGCGACGCACCATTACGAGCGCACGCACGTCGACGGAATTCAGAATAATCTCGATTTGCTGCTCGCATATGTGCGCAGCAACTGATCGGGGATCCGCACAAAAAAGCACGGCGTCGGAGGGAAGGAGTACTCCGGCGCCGTGCGTTTTCATTGAACCGCAAAACGGAGGTTTCGGAAAAATCGAAAAACCGAAAACCGTTTGCGGACAACTACAAAATTTTTGACAAAAACTGCTGCGTGCGCAGCTTTTTGGGATTTCGAAAAAATTCGCGGGGATCGGTGCTCTCCTCGACGATTTGCCCGTCATCCATAAAGACGACACGGTTTGCGACCGAACGGGCAAAGCCCATTTCATGGGTGACGACGACCATCGTCATGCCGTCGGCGGCGAGCTCAACCATGAGATCGAGCACCTCGCCGACCATTTCGGGATCGAGAGCAGATGTCGGTTCGTCGAAGAGTAAAAGATCGGGGCTCATCATCAGGGCGCGGGCAATGGCGATGCGCTGCTGCTGCCCACCGGAAAGCTGGCCCGGCATGAATTTTTCCTTGTCCGAAAGGCCGATCCGCTGAAGTAGCCTGCGCGCTTTTTCCTGAGCCTGTGCGTCCGTGAGCAGCCTGCACTTGACCGGCGCCAATGTGAGGTTGCCGAGGACGTTGAGGTTGGAAAAGAGATTGAAGCGCTGAAAGACCATGCCCATTTTTTCCCGGACGGCATTGAGATTTACGCCGTCAGCATTGATGAGCTGATCCCGATAGCGGACCTCGCCGGATGTCGGCTTTTCCAACAGATTCATGCAGCGCAGCAGTGTCGATTTTCCGGAACCGGACGGTCCGATGATTACCACCTTTTCGCCGGGCCGAATAGAGAGATTGACGCCCTTAAGCACTTCGGTATCGCCGAAGGAGAGGCGCAGGTCTTTTACACTAAGCATGGCTGCCCCCTTTCTCCAGTTTTCGGAAGAGCTGCTCCAGGAGCAGAACGACGGCGAGATAGATCAGGGCGACGGCCATGTACGGCGGAATCGCCTGGAAGGTTTGGCTGATGATGATGCCTGCACCGCGCGTCAGGTCGGCCAATCCGATAAAGCCGCAGATCGATGTCTCCTTGAACAGGGTGATGACTTCGTTTCCCAGGGCGGGAAGACTGTTTTTTAACGCCTGAGGCATGACGACGTTCTTCATCATCTGAAGGTAGTTTAACCCGAGAGATCGCGCCGCTTCTTTTTCGCCGATCGATACGGCCTGAATTCCTCCGCGAAAGATTTCAGACATGTAGGCGGCTGAATTCAGACCAAAGGTCAGCATGGCGACGAGCATGAGGTTATCGATGTTGATCAGGACGATATTGAACATGATCAACAGCTGCACCGTGCTCGGCGTGCCGCGGACAACGGTGATATACAGCCTTGCAAAGCGATAGGCGATATGGAGGATAAAGCCCCTCGGCGTTTTCCAGGAGGGCTGCAGGTCGCGGTATGCGACGCGCGACAAGGCCAAGAGCATTCCGCCGACGAGACCGATCAACAGGGCGACAAGCGTGACGCTTACGGTGACGCCCAATCCGTTGAGCAGATAGTGCCAACGGTCGGACACGATAAAGTTGAGGCGAAATGCTTCAATAAGTCCCTGAAACCATTCGTTCATGTGCGCTCCTTTTTTCTTCAAAGGGGAGTGATGTATCCAAAGACGCTACTTAGCGGGGATATATTTTTCAATAATCGCCTGCAGCGTGCCGTCTTTTTTCAGTTCCGCCAGCGCGGCATTGATTTCCTTGAGGAGCGCGTCATTCGTCTTGTTCAGAGCGATGGCATATTCCTCCTCCGCATACTTCGAATCCAGAAGCGTGAGTCCTTTGTTTGCCGCAACAAAATTTTTTGCCGGCTCGTTATCGATGATTACGGCGTCGACCTTTCCATTGCTGAGAGCGAGTACGGCGTCGGCTCCCTTATCAAAGCCCTGGACGTTTTCCTCGCCGAAGTTCTCCTTTGCGTACATATCGCCGGTCGTTCCGAGCTGTGTCCCGATTTTCTTTCCGGCGAGATCCTCCGCCGTGGCGATCGGAGAGCCCTCGGCGACGATGATCGACTGAATGGAGGTGGTATAGGGATCGGAGAAACGGGCGCTTTCCAGGCGGTCCGGTGTGACGCTCATGCCCGCGATGCCGGCGTCCACCTTTCCGCTGTCAATGGAGGCCAGAATATTGGTAAACTCCATGTCGTGGAATTTGACGGGAACGCCCAGTTTTTCGCCGATGGCCTGCGCGATGTCGATGTCGATGCCGGTCATGGCGTCTCCTTCATAGAATTCATACGGCGGGAATGTCACATTCGTGGCAAAATCGAGCGTGCCGTCCTCGAACAGCACCGTCTCAGAGGTGCTTTCCGCAGCCGTGCCGCCGGATGCGTCGGAGGCATCGGCGGAAGAAGCCGTCTTCGCTCCGTTTCCGCTGCCGCAGGACGTCGCGAACAGGAGCAGCGCCGCGAGCAGTGCGGCAAAGTGAACTTTTTTGTTAAAATGAATCATAATGTCCTCCTCGTTTGTGGTTATGCTGCGGCACCGTGTCCGGACACAGCGCCAAATGGCTATAAAAAAAGTTTTCGCCCCTTTGAGGGACGAAAACTCGTGATACCACCCTGATTCACCCGTTTCTCACAAAACGAGCCTCACTGAGTACAAACATACTCTAATGCGTTAACGGGCATACCCGGATCCCTCTCCTTTGAAGGATCTGCTCCGAGGCTCTTTTCTGCCGCATTTCCACCATCCCCTTCCACCGACCGGGACTCGCTGGCGCTTCCATGCGCATACTCTTCTCTTCCAAGCGTTTTATGTTGCTGTCATTATAGGAGTATCGACTTGCTTTGTCAAATTCTTTTTTTGAAACGCGTTTGAACTGAGACCGTGCTTTGAGAAGCACAAAGAGGAAGGCGCCGAAAGGGACGAAAAAAAGAGAACAATATGAAAAAGGCGTGACCTCGGTCACGCCTTTCCGTCAAAAGGTTATTGGGGCAAAGCCGTTATTTGATCAAGGCCTGAAGCCGCTTGAAATGCGGATCTCTGGCGTCGTGGATGAGATCGAAGAGCAGGGATTCCGTGTTGCTGATCACTGCGCCCATATCCTTCATCAGGGACAGCCCGCTGCGGCGATTGGTTTCCGTGCGGGATCCGACGGCATCCTCAGGGATGAAGACGCTGTATCCGTGACGGATGAGATCGCGAACCGTCTGATAGACGCACACATGCGTTTCCAGACCGGTCAGGATGATCTGCCTGCGTCCGTAGCTCGCCAGCTGCTCGATGACGGACGTTTCGGTGACGGCACTGTAGATCGTCTTTTCAATCCGACAGGCATCGCAGTTTGTCAGCTTTTCGAGCACGGATTCCGTCGTTGCGCCGAGTCCCTTCGGATACTGCTCGCTGTATACGACCGGCAATCCGTAGGCATCCGCCGCTTCCAAAAAGACGTTGGTATTTTTTTCGATTTCCGCACCGTTCGACATGGAGGGTACCAAACGGCCCTGGACGTCGACGACAAAAATCATACAGTTCTCGCGTTGTAACGCAAATGCGCTTTGTTGTTCGAACATGACTTTCTCCTTTACGCTATGGGGATTTTTCCGTTATCGGTTACGCGCTGCAGCACTGCAGCGCGTACTATTTTAATTCGCTGGCTTTAATTCGCTGGCGGCCTTGGCTGCCTCGGGCAGGACGATGTCCTCGATTCCGTTTACGACGATATCGCGCGTAATGATCTTAAACTGCATGCCCGAGAGATCCAGAGCTTCCGCGCTCGACTGACTCTTCGCCATTTCCTTCATGGCGGCCTGCATCATCTCGGTCATATCCATCGTGAACTCGGTGATGTGAAAATCGGTCCCGTCGACGACGACGTGCATAGGAATGGAACCGTTCAGAATATTCAGCGAAGAGCCGTTCAGTGCAGAAGAGAAGGCATCCTTCATCTCGGGGGAGTTGGCGATTTCTTCCAGATTCACGTTTCCGGAGAAGACGTAATTTGCACCCTCAACACTCATATCCAGAAACTGAGCGAACAAGCTGTAGGAATTTCCCTTTGACTGAAAGCTGGAAACGGCCAGTCCGGATTCGGCCTGTTTGGTGAACGTTGCACCGCCGTCCATCGACATATAGGTGACCGAGGAATCGCCGTCCTTCATCACGTACATCTCGGCCGTCATTCCTTCAGCAATATCCATGGTCATGTGCATGTTCTGATGCGCATCGACAACGATGGACTGCTTTGAGGTCCTGCCCATGTTCATTTCCATATCCAGCCGAACGGCCTTCGAGTCGCCGTAGTAGGCCTTCATCTTGTCGATAACCTGCTCCTTCGTCAGCGTGCCTGCCGCAGGGGCTGCTTCAGCCGAGGAAGAGGATTCCTGAGCATCGGACTGCGAATCGGACTCCGAAGCGGTCTCGGATACCGACACCGCCGTGCTGGATTCGGAGGACGTATTTTCTTCTTTTTTTCCGCCGCAGGCCATGAGAGACAGGCTCATCGCGGTCAGCAGTGCAAACAGTGCTATTTTCTTTTTCATTATCGTTATACTCCTGTTTCCGTTTGAAGATGGAGGGATTTGAATTCCCTCGGAAGCTTATTATAACGTGATTTCTCGGGCGTTGACAAGGGCGGGCACGCCTCAGTACAATAATATAACGAAATATTGAACAGAGATGAAGAATCTGGCGATGAGGGTTGCGCGCCGATATGCGCCGACGATATGTGCGCCGATAGGAGGAACGAAATGAAGGCGGCCATTTTGGGCTATGGTACGGTGGGACAGGGTATTGTGAAAATCCTCCGGGAGGAGGGAGCGCGGCTGGAACAGGCGCTTTCGACGACGGTCGATATTGCCGCGATTCTTGTGCGCGATCCGAAGAAGCCGCGTACCGTCGCCTGTCCGCCCGCGCTTTTGACGACGGACGTGGAAAGAATTCTCGGGGATCCGCAGATTCAGGTGATTTTTGAAGCGACAAGCGATCATCGGGCGGCCGTCGGCTACATTGCCCGGGCGCTTCGGGCGGGCAAGCATGTCATTACGGCGAGCAAGGCGGCGATGGCCTCCGATTTTGCCCGATTACAACGGCTCGCGCGGGAGAACGGAGTACACCTTCGCTTTGAGGCGGCGGTCGCCGGCGTTATTCCGTTGATCGCTTCGTTGTCCCGCGAGCTGGCCTTCAATGAAGTCGATCGGATTCGCGGGATTATGAACGGTTCGACAAATTATGTGCTGACCGGCCTCTTTGACGGCCGGCCCCGCGAGCAGGTGATGCGGGAAGCGCGTGCGATCGGCATTTTGGAGGAAAACCCGACGGACGACGTCGCAGGCTACGACGCGAGAAGAAAGCTGGCGATTTTAGGAGACATGATATTGGGGCAGATGGTCGGGGAAACGGCCATTCCCTGTATCGGGATTGAAGCGATTGACGAGGTGGACGTGCGTCTGCTTCAACGCCGCGGCTATTGCGTAAAGCTCGTTGCAGAGCTTCGAAGGGGTACAAAAAACGGACTGCCGGATCGCGCATTTTGTGCGAGCGTGTTCCCAACGGCGCTGAAAACGGACGCGCTTCGAAATTGCGGCGGCGTGCAGAATCAGGTTCTGTTTCACAGCAGCCACGGCGGGGAAATCGCCTTGTCCGGAGCGGGCGGCTCCATGGAGCCGACGGCCGATGCGATGCTGGCGGATCTCTGCGCCGTGCTTCGCGCGCGGCCGGTGTATTTTCCCGTAGCGGAACGCGGTCTGTACAATGCTTCGGGAGAACAGAAGTCGGTTTTCTATATGCGCGGCGCCCCATCGGGCAGGGCGGCGGAGCGCGTTGCGGCGGCACTTGCCGAAACGTGGCTCAGAAAAGAGGACGCGTTGGCGGGACGAGGGGAAATGACGTGGGCCGAGGCGGCGGATTTGGCCCGGTGCGGCGCGACGGTGATTCGCATCGGGGATGGCGCCGAAGGGGGAGAAAACGAAAAAGTTTCCGAGAAAATTTCCGCAGAATAGGTTATGATAAAGGCGAACTTGTGCGCGAACGAAAGTCACTTATTGGGAGGAAAAAATGAAATCAAAGAAGCTCAGAGTAGCCGCATTGTTATTGGGACTCGTGATGCTCGTTTCGGCCTGTGGCTCCGCAAACAAACCGGCGGAAGAAAGCAAGGGCAGCTCGCCGGAAGCATCTACCGAGTCGTCCGAAGCATCCGGAGAGCAACAGACCGGCGCCAAAAAGCGCGTCGCGCTGCTTTGCGATGTTGCCGGAACGCAGGTCTATATTCTCGATCTGATTGCGGGCCTAAACGCCGGCGCGGAGAAGTACGGATTTGAACCGATCGTTTCGGAATGCGCGGATGCCGCAGCCTACGAGGACAATGCCCGCGCGTTGGTCAATGAGGGCGTCGACCTTTTAATCGGCGGAAACTGGCAGGCGGGCGAGGCGATTGCAACGGTCGCCAAGGAGTTCCCGGACAAGGCGCAGTATGCGCTGATCGACTCGGAGGTCGAGCAGGAAAACGTCAAATGCATCTTCTACCATGAGCAGGAAGGCGCATATCTGATCGGTCAGATCGCCGCGCTCGTCACGGCGCCGAAGGACATGATCTTCGGCGGCGTTCACGTGAGCGAAGGCGCCGGCTCGTTCAAATGGCGCTACGGCTTCATGGAAGGCGTGCGTTCGATCAAACCGGAAGCGACCTTTATCTTCAACTACGTCAACAGCTACAGCGATCCGGCAAAGGCAAAGGAATACGCCATTCAGCAGTATGAGCAGGGTGCGAAATTCATCAATGCGGCCTGTGCGGGCGGAGACAGCGGCGTATTTGAAGCAGCGAAGGAAAAGGGCTTTTATACCTCGGGTCAGGACGTGGATCTGACCTCGCCGGACAACCCGTACGTATTGACCTGCCAGCTTAAGGACGCGGATCAGACCGTTCTGCACGTGCTCGATCAGTTCTTTACGGAGGGCAAGTGGAACACGGATAATGAGGTTCTGGGCCTGGCAGAGGGCGCGATCGGCGCGGTACACATCACGCACGAATCGAAGAACCCGGCGGTTGCCCCGCTGACGGAAGAGGTGATCAAGCAGCTGAAGGAAACGGCTGAAAAGATTCGCACCGGTGAGCTCAACCTCAAGGAGATGCCGGATGAACAGGAGTATCTGAACAAATAACGCTATTTCGAAAAGCGCACATAAAAGAGACGACATGCGGGGCGAAAGCCCCGCATGAATCTAAAAAGAAGAGGTTTCGTTATGCATCAGGATAAGAAACTTCGAGCCGGCCTGTTCGGAGTGAAGGCGGCTCAGGTGGCGGCAGCAATTTTACTGGGCCTTGGCGTGGGAGTTATCGTCATCCTTTTAACGGGAAACGATCCGCTCAAGGTCTATTTTGAAATGTTTGATAAATCGTTTTTCCAGCTTTATTATTTTCTCCAGACCCTGACGCGCGCGACGCCGATTGCCTTTTCCGCCCTTGGTGTGATTATCGCGTGGCGAGCGGGCTATATCAACCTCGGCGTAGAAGGACAGATGATTTTTGGCGCGTTGGCCGCGACGCTCGTCGCCGTATATCTTCCGGGTCCGGCGCCGTTCGTGCTGCTGGTATCGATTTTAGTCGGTATGGCCGTCGGCGCGCTGTATGCGATGCTGGGGGCATTTCTTTATTTAACGTTCAATGTTCCGCTCGTCATCTGTACGCTGATGATGAATTATATCGCAAACTACATAGCGTCTTATCTGGTAACTTACCCGCTGAAGGATCCGGCGAGCACCCTTTCTCTTCAGACGGAGGCCTTTTCCGAGTCGATGAAATTTCCGACGCTGATCGAGGGGACGACGTTTAATTTCGGATTTATTATTTTAGTGCTTGCACTCCTCGCAATTCTCTTTATCATCCATCGAACCAGATTTGGCTATGAATCGAAAATGACGGGCCTGAACCGTGAATTTGCACGATACGGCGGCATCGCCGACAGCAAGCTGATGTATCGGACGATGGCGCTCAGCGGCGCACTTGCGGCGCTCGGCGGTATCTGCGAGATTTACGGCGTCAAGCTGCGTTATGCGGACGGCATGTTCACGAGTGCGAGCTATGCGTGGACCGGGCTGATGGCGGCGCTGATCGCAAGTCTGGCGCCGGTCGGCGCGTTTTTCGCTTCGATTTTTCTGTCCATGCTTCAGGTCGGCGGACAGTCCCTGCAGCGAACGATGGGCATACCGCTCCAGTTAGCGACGGTCATTCAGTCGAGCATTACCCTGTTCGTGTCGGTACACCTCTTCGGGCGGTCGTTTGACCGGCTGCGCGCACGCATCATGCGCCGGGGAACGGCAAAGCAGGAAGCAAGTCCGAAAGGAGAAAGCCGATGAACTATATTGCGGTTTTGCTGAATTCCACGATTCGTTCCACGACTCCGGTTCTTTTGGCGGCGCTGGGCTCGGCGATGTGCAGCCGCTCAGGGGTATTTAATATCGCCCTGGAGGGGCAGATGCTTCTCGGCTGCTTTGTCACGATTGCGGTCGATTACTTTACTGCGAATCTGATCCTGGCGGTTCTGTGCGGCATGCTGGCCGGAGCGCTCATCGGCGCCATCGTTGCGCTTTTGCAGGTCAAATACAAGGCGGCGGACATGGTCATTGGTACGAGCCTGAACCTTCTCGTCTCCGGTGTGACGAGTCTGATGCTGTTCATTCTCTTTGGCGTGAAGGGGAAATTTAACGACCCGACGCTGACCTCGCTTCCCAAAATCAACCTGCCGTTCATCAGCGACATCCCGTTTTTGGGACGCGCGCTGGAGAACCTGACGATTATAGATTACCTGTCCTATGGCATTGCGGTATTGCTGTTTATCTGGATGTTCCGAACCGTGCACGGCTTCCACGTGCGCTCTGTCGGGATCAACCCGGAGGCGGCGATGAGCCTGGGCGTGTATCCGGTTCGGGAGCGGATGAAGATGGTCGTGCTGTCCGGCGCCCTGTGCGGGCTGGGCGGCGCAGTGCTCAGCATCGGGCAGGTGACGATGTTCGTCGACAACATGACGAGCGGACGCGGATATATCGCGATGGCCGCCGCCTCGATGGGTGCGGATCATCCGATCGCCATTATTTTCACGAGCCTGTTCTTCGGCATTGCTCAGGCAGTCGGCACGGCGCTGCAAAACTCGGTCCCAAGTCAGCTGACCGTGACCGTGCCATACATCGCGACCATTGTGGCGCTGATCTTCGCGTATGGGAAAAAGCGTTCCAAAACGAAAAAAGGCTGAGGGAGGAACCGTATGAGAGACTATTCATTTCGTTCTGCACAAACGCTGCAAAGGGCGGCGGACTATATCGCCGAGCGCATTTCAATTCGCCCGAAGCTGGGCCTGGTTCTGGGGTCCGCGCTGGGCTCTCTGATCGACGATATGGAAGATCCGGTGGTGATCGACTACGCAGAGATTCCGGGCTTCCTCATCAGTACGGTCGCGAGCCATGAGGGCAAAATGTATATCGGAAGCCTCTACGGGGTCGATGTGCTCTGTCTTAAGGGGCGTTTCCACTATTATGAGGGATACGATTTTGAGCAGATTCCGATTCCGTTTCGCGTCATGAAGCTGCTGGGCGTGGAGGGCGTGATTTTGACAAACGCGGCCGGGGCAGTCAACTACTCCTACAAGGTCGGCGATATCATGATTATGGACGACTATATCAAGCTGATGGGGGCGAGCCCCCTGCGGGGGGCGAACGATGAAGCCTTCGGCCCCCGTTTCTTCGACGTCAAGGATGTGTTCGCGGCCTCGTGGAGAGCGGTGGCCCTGTCGGTAGCCCGTCAGGAGGCGGTGCCCGTCCAGCAGGGTGTCTATTTCTTCATGCCGGGTCCGCAGTTTGAGAGTCCGGCGGAGATTCGCGCGATCCGCATGCTCGGAGGCGACGCCGTCGGCATGTCGACGGTGCCGGACGCCATCAGCGCGCATCAGTGCGGCATTAAGGTGTTGGGATTATCGCTCATGACGAATCTGGCAGCCGGTATGACGGGGCTGTCCGTCGACACCGACGAAGTCGATGTGGCGGGACAGGAGGCCTCGACTTATTTCAAGGCCTATCTCAAAGCGCTGCTGCCGCGTCTGTAGAAGGGGGCGCGCGATGCTGTTGGAAATGAAGCATATTACCAAGCTGTTCGGAGCGTTCTGCGCCAACGACGATATCAGCTTTTCGCTCGACCGCAGCGAGGTGCTGGCGTTAGTAGGAGAGAACGGGGCAGGAAAGTCGACGATTATGAAAATCCTCTACGGCCTGGAAACGCCGACAGAGGGCGAAATTTTTCTCGACGGAACGCTGCAGAGGATCGCCAATCCCATCAAGGCGCTCAAGCTGGGCATCGGCATGGTGCAGCAGAACTTTATGCTGTTCGATTCCCTGAGCGTCACGGAAAATATCGTATACGGATACGAACCGAGAAAAAACCGGATCTTTTTTGATTTGGAAGAGGCGCGCAAAAAGGTACTCGAATGCAGCGAGCGATACGGGCTGCCGATCGACCCCGATGTCCGGATTCGGGATTTGCCCGTGGGGCTGCAGCAGCGCGTCGAAATTCTGAAAATTCTGTACCAGAATCCCGAGGTCGTCATTTTTGACGAACCGACCGCGGTGCTGACGCCGTCAGAGATTTCCGAATTGATCAAAACGATCCGCGCGATTGCGGCGACCGGCAAGGGCGTCATTTTGATTACGCACAAGCTGCGCGAGGTCATGGAGGCTTCGGATCGCGTTGTCGTCCTTCGAAAGGGAAAAAAGGTCGGCGAGACGCGGACGGCGGACACGTCGATTCGCGAATTGTCGGAGATGATGGTCGGACGTCAGCTCAGCGAGATGACGATTCCGGTTTTGCCAGAGGGGGAGCGGATTTTGGAGGTCGAAGGAGTCAGCCTCGTTGAAAACGGCATTCAAAAGCTTTCAGACATTTCGCTGCACGTCAATGCCGGGGAGATCGTCGGCATGGCCGGGGTTTCGGGAAACGGGCAGGTCGAGCTGCTTTCCGTGCTGAGCGGAATGAGCGGCGGCGTGGAAGGCTCCATCCGCATCGAGGGCGTTGAGATGGCGAATAAGACGGTGGCGGACATTCGCGCCCACGACACCGCCTACGTACCGGAGGATCGCTTTGCGACCGGCTGTGCGCGGCAATCGTCCCTGTACGAGAGCTCGATTATGGGGTATCACGCACAAAAGGAAGGGTGCAGAAAAGGAATTTTGAATCGGAAGCACCTCGAGGCGCTGGTGACGCACAACCTCGATGAGTACGCTGTCGCATATGAAAAAATAGGACAGCCGTGCGGCTCGCTGTCCGGGGGAAATCTCCAGAAGATGATTATCGCGCGCGAGCTGGAGCGCAATCAAAAGCTGAACCTGATTGCCGAACCGACGCGGGGCGTCGATATCGGCGCGCAGGAATTTATCTACGACAAGCTGGTCGAGCGGCGCAATGAGGGAAAGGCGATTTTGCTGATTTCGTCGGACCTGAGCGAGATCATGAAGCTGTCGGATCGCATTTACGTCATTTTCAACGGGGAAATCGTCCGGGAGGCGAAGCGCGGGGAGCTGACGTCCGAGGAAATTGGCTACTACATGCTCAATGGCCGACCGGCGTGAGCGACGGGGCGGCCCGACAGGGGCGCCGTTATTTCAAAGAGATGCAAAAGGCCGAGAGAAGGCCGATCAGAAGGGAGAAAATATGGAACGGCAGGATTACGGCATGGCATTCATGCTTCAATATGAGAATGTTGCGTGGTATGAGGAGGGAAGGGTGCGGATTTTGGATCGCCGCATCTATCCGACGAGAACCGAGTTTGTAGAATGCACGCGTCACGAAGAGGTGGCTCAGGCGATCGCGGATATGGTGACGCAGAGCGCCGGTCCGTACACGGCTGCGGGCATGGGCATGGCATTGGCGGCCTATGAATGCCGCGGCCTCGGAGAAAAGGAGCAGATCGCGTATCTCGAGCAGGCATCCGTGACGCTGTCGACGGCGCGTCCGACGACGCGCATTCGCATGGCGCAGATTACGGACGGCTGTGTCGAAGCCGGAAAGAAGGCGCTGCAGGAGGGCGCGTCGAATGCCGTAGATGCGATCTTCCAGAGAACGCTGGATTCGTTAAACCGACGCTATTCGCGAATGGATACCGTCGCTGCGCACTTGGTTTCACTGTTCCCGCAGCATGGAACGGTGATGACGCAGTGCTTCGGCGAGACGATCGTCGGGACGATGCTGCGCAAGATTAAAGAGGTCGGCAAGGAGATCAAGCTGTTCGTTCCCGAGACGCGCCCCTATTTCCAGGGCGCCCGTCTGACGGCGAGCTGCGCAATCGATCAGGGGTTTGACACGACGGTCATCACCGACAATATGCCTGCGGCGGTCATGGCGGAAAAGGGCGTGGACGTCTTTACGTCGGCGGCCGATGTCATCACGATGGACGGCTACGTCGTCAACAAGGTCGGAACCTATCAAATCGCCATCAGCGCAAAATATCACGGCATTCCTTACTTTGTCACCGGACTGCCCGACAAAATCTGGATTCGCGATGTCAAAATCGAAGAGCGCGATCCGCAGGAGGTTTTGGAGGCGCGCGGCGTTCAAAATACAAAAGCGGGCGTTAAGGGCTATTATCCCGCTTTTGACAAGACGCCGCCGCATCTGGTCAGCGGGGTGGTTACGGATAAGGGAATCTATACTCCCTACAATCTGAACGATTATTATACAAAGGGCACCGTGGAACAGTATTATTGATGGAGCCGGGTGCTATGAATTTTGAATTGTGGTCGCGGATTCGGGAAGAGAAGAATCATTTTGTACACGACATGAACGTCAAGCTGGATTATATGGGCGTGAATACCGCTCGTGTTTCGTTGATGGTGGAAAAACGGCACCTCAATATCAACGAGACAGTACACGGCGGGGTGTACATGTCATTGGCGGATACCGCCGCCGGTGCGGCGTGTATGTACCTGCGCGAAATCGTCACGACAATGGATTTGCAGTGCCGGTTTCTTTCGCCGGCGCGCATCGGCCAGCGTCTGGCAGCGACGGCGAATATTGTCAAAACAGGGCGCACCATTCTGGTGGCGGAGATCGACATCACGGCGGACGGAAAGCTCGTGGCCAAGGCGACAAGCTCATTTTACCGCATTCATCAGGAGCCGCCTTATTTTCAGGAGATCGATGAGATGGAGCGAAAGGCCGCCGAGGATGCGGCGGCGGATAGGGAACGGCCGTAAGGGGATCAACTCTGTAAGGGCATCAATGCTATAGAAAACGAAAAGAGACGCCGAACGTGAGCGGAACCCGGCATCCTGGACAAACCAGTGAAGGGGGACTCAATTCGGCGTCTCTTTATATTACGAAAGAGGGACGGTTACGAAAGCGTCAGCAGCTGTGCAAAGGCGTTCTTTGCCTCCTCGGGCAGCGCGTCGTAGGCGCCCCGGCTGCAGAGGAAGTCGTAGCGCACCTGCACGCTGCGGGCAAGCGCCTCGCGGTAGGACGGCTCGTCGAAGGGAACGTCGAAGCCGGGCAGCTCGGCGTAGTAAAAGCCATTCCAGCCGGCAAAGGGCTTCCACGTAATTTTATTTGTCGCGCATCGCTCAAGCACCTCCAGCGTCAGCTCCTTGGGAACCTTCTGGTTCAGAAAATCTCCGGTATTCAGGAGGTAGCAGCAAACGCCGTCCCGGAACAGAGCGGCAAATTTGGTGAAATCATCGCCCAGAGGATAGGTTCGGAAGGGGTTCGCATAGGGCTCGATGACCAGTGCGGAAGGATCGATTCCCTCGCCGAGGCGTTCGGCGCTTGTTCTCTTGGTCGACAGCGTTGCCCCCATCAGCGAAGCGAGAACGGGATCGTCGACGCGCATCAGCGGCGGGAGAACGGGATCCTTCATAATCCAGGCAATCGAATTGATGCGTTCGTTGATGCGGTCCACGCGGTTGGGCGACCACAGGCGCGATTTGATGGCGCGGCCGTTTCCGTTTCGGATATCCTCGGTGACGCAGATCAGCTGCCCCTCCGCATCACGGGTGGCGCCGCAGTTCTGCACCGTGAGCAGGTATTTGTTGTCCGGGCTGTCGGCCGGATAGTCCTGTGTTTTGTCGAAGTAGGTCGGCTCCAGGGCAATCGTGAATTTCTTCTCCGTATGAATGACAAAGGCGTCATCGTGGAGAATCTGGGTCGCGAAGCGCCCGCCGTGCCTGGCGTGCGTGATCGTGGATTTGCCGGAGCCGGAAAGGCCGAATACCGCCAAAACATAGGGATCGCCCTGAGGGGGCGTCATTTTTTTTGAGCCGCCGTGACAGCAGGCAAAGCCGTTGCGGTTGGCGATGGCCCAGGCCAGAGTCAGCGTGCCCTTTTTGTGCTCGCCGAAATAGCGCATTCCGAGCAGCGCGCAGCAGTTGTGCTGCGGATCAAAGTAAGTCAGTCCCATGGGATGCTCTGCATGCGACCACTGCGGACTGGAGAAGACGTAGATATCGCCCTCCTCGGCATAGCGCTTTGAAGCGGCGAGCCGCTTTTCGACCTCGGGCGTGATCGGCTGGAAGTTCAGCATCCAGTCGTAGAGCAGATTCTCCTCACCCTCGGGGATGAGCAGGTGCGCGCGTACCATAAACTCGCTGTCGAGACCGACGACGACCTGTGCGTGGTAGAGCTTGGACCATCTCGTGTCGTAAACGGCATCCATGACGCGCTTGTCCAAGACCTCCGTATTGACATTTTCCTGTCCGACGATGCGCCGCGCCGCCGCGGCGCGTCCCGTAACCGCGCCATCGTTAAAGAGCAGTACGCGGCTGTCAGACCGGAGGCCGAGGTGCTCGGGCTGTTCGATTTTCATATCGGTGACGATGGTTCCCGGCGAGTGGACGGCTAAATCATAGGCCTGCTGGAGGGATTGGATTTCGACGACGTTATTTCCGTAAAAGGGGGTTTCAACAATCGTCCGAAGGCGGCTGATCGCCGGGAGCTTCGGCCCGATTTGTGTGCGTTCAAAGTATCGTGTGGTGGACATGAGATCTCCTTTCTGGTTGAGCATGCTCAATTTATCTTATTTTAGGTCTCTTTTCACCGTAATACAACATTTTGATTTTTGCAGAATCGTTTTTTCGGGCGGGGCGGGCCCGCCTTTTCGAATGGTTTGAAATGAGATACAATGCTCTGTAAGAATGGATTGGTATTGACAGCGGTCCAAGGATATAAGGAGTGTGACAAGAGTGAAAATTGCAGTAGCGGGAATGGGCTACGTCGGTCTGTCTCTGGCCGTTTTGTTATCTCAGAGGAACGACGTGTGGGCGGTGGATGTGCTCCCCGACCGCGTGGAGAAGATCAATCAGCGCATTTCGCCGATTCAGGATCGGGAGATTGAGGAATACCTGTCGACGAAGCAG
>JAEXCD010000121.1 GCA_023393715.1 Bacillota bacterium | reverse complement strand
CGTGGCAGGGGCGTACCGCCCCGCGCGGGGGCTGGGGGGGGGTCTTGCCCTGCCGCCCTTGCCTGGGCGCGGCTGCAATAAAAGGCCCCCTCCCGCACGGGAGGGGGCCTTTGGCCACGTGTACTTAGTCAGGGGCGCGCATTACTTGCCCACGACCTCTGCGTTGACGAAGCGCAGCGCGCTCATCGCATCCATCGTCCAGCCCTTGACGTAATCCTTCATCATCAGCGTGTTGGCGCGATAGTAGAGCGGGATCAGCGGATAGTCCGCCATGAGCAGATCCTCTGCCTGACGCATCAGCTCGACGCCCTTTTCGGGATCCGTTTCACTTTGCGCCTGCTCGACCAATTCGTCGTACTTCGGATTGCTGTATCCGCAGTGGTTGTTCGCATCGCCCGTCTTGCACAACGGCAGGAAGCTCATCGGATGCAGATAGTCTGCGCCCCAGCCCATCGCACCGACCTCATAGTCCATCGCCTGAATGTGATCGTAGTAGACCGGCCACTCCTCCGTTGAAATCTCAACCTCAATACCCAAATTCTGCTTCCACATCTGCGCCAGAGACTCGACCAGCACCTTGACCTGCGGATCCGAATAGTAGGAAAGCTGCATCGGCGGGAATCCGGCTCCGCCGGGATATCCGGCCTCCTCGAGAAGCTTTTGCGCTTTGGCCACGTCGCCGTTCGGTCCGATTCCGTAATCGCCACGGCCTTCGGTGTAGTCTTTCCCATTGACACTGTAGCCCGGCGCGACCAAGGCATAGGCCGGCTCCGCGCTGCCCTGAAGCACGTTGTCGATGAGCGACTGACGGTCCAAAGCCAGATTCAGCGCTTCGCGCACCTTGGGATTATCATACGGCGCCTTGGTATTGTTGATCAGATAGTAGGTCGTCGCATAGGACGGAAGCATGTAGTATTCATTGCTCTCCATTTTCAGTCTCGGCGCGTCGGCCAGCGGCACGCTGCGGATTCCGTCCACCTCACCGCTTTCAAACGCCGTCAGCGCGGTCGCCTGATCCTTGATATAGCGGAACGTGATCTTTTCGAGCTTCACATTTTCCGCATTCCAGTAATTTTCATTCTTTTCAACCGTGACCGATTCGCCGAGCTTCATATCCGTGATCTTGAACGGGCCGTTCGAAACGTAGGTCTGCGGCGAGAGCGTCCATTTGTCTCCGTTTTCGGTGACGGTCTTTTCCTGCACCGGATAGTAGCACCACATGTCGAGCATACTTGCGAAATACGGCGCCGGCTTCGTCAGATGGAAAATGACGGTGTTATCGTCCGGCGCTTCGACGCCCAGCGTACCCTGCCCGGTTTCAAATATTTCCTTCGCCCCCTCGACGTAGTCTAAAAGAAAGTCGACATACTGCGCCGTCGTTTCCGGCTTCAGCATGCGCTGGTACGTAAAAATGAAGTCCTTGGACGTCAAAGGCGTTCCATCGCTCCACTTCAGGCCCTCGCGCAGGTGGAAGGTGTAGGTTTTTCCATCCTCGGAGATATCCCACGATTCCGCAATGCCCGGGATCGTGCCACCCTTTTCGTCGGTCGAAACCAACCCTTCGAAGCAATTGCGTAAAAACGGCGAGGCAAAGCTGTTGCTCGTCACGCTTGGATCCAGTCCATCCGGTTCGTTGGAGAGGACAAAGGTGATTTCCTGCTTCGCTGCCTGCTGACTCTCCTGAGCAGAGGATTCCGAATTCCCCTGACTCGCGGACTGAGACGTCTGTCCGCCATTTCCGCCGCAGGATGCCAAAATACTGCAGGATAATACGAGAGACAGCCACATTCTGGTTTTCTTTTTCATTTTCTCTTCTCCTTTTCAGTACTTATTCTTCAGGTGTCGTTCCCGTTTGGCATGCGCCGTACAGGTGACAGGCTACCTGATGGTTCGGCGATACCTCTTGGAGCACCGGCTCCACACTACTACAAAGCGCCATCGCCTTCGGGCAGCGATTGCGAAAACGGCAGCCCTCTGGCAGATTGATGGGATTGGGCAAATCCCCCTGAATACCGGCCTCCGTTTCCAGCGTCCGTCTTCGGGGATCGGGGATGGGAATACTCGCTAAAAGGCCTTCGGTATACGGGTGCAGCGGCTTGCGGTAGATTTCATCCGCCGTACACCGTTCGACGAGCTTGCCCAGATACATCACGCCGACCTCATCGGAAACATAGCGCACCATCGAAAGATCGTGGGCAATGAACAGATAGGACAGCTTCAGCTCCTTCTGAAAATCGGAAAGGAGGTTGACGATCTGCGCCTGAATGCTGACATCCAGAGCGGAAATCGGCTCATCGCAGATAACCAGCTCCGGCCGCAGCACAATGGCCCGCGCAATGCCGATGCGCTGCCGCTGTCCGCCGGAGAACTCGTGTGCATAGCGTCCGGCGTGCTCGTGCGACAGGCCGACCTTTTCCAGCATTTCGAAGACGAGTTCATCCTCTTCCTTTTTGTTCTTGCACAGGTGGTGCGCCTGGAGGGGTTCTGCTATGATGTCGCGCACCGTCATACGTGCATTCAGCGAGGAATACGGATCCTGAAAGATCATCTGCATCTTTTTTCGATGCGGCAGCATTTCCTTCGGGCTCAGTCCGGTGACGTCCACGCCGTCCAGCAGAATCTGTCCCTCGTCCGGATCGTGGATTCGAATGATGGTTCGCGCACAGCTGCTTTTCCCACAGCCGCTCTCACCGACGAGGCCGAGTGTCTTCCCCCGCGGAATTTCAAAGCTCACGTCGTCGACGGCGTGTACCATCTGTCCCTTTTTCCCGCGCACCGGAAAATATTTTTTCAGGTTTTTAATCTGAAGAATGGGTTCACTCATGAGCAGCCTCCTTTGCGAACGGATTGTCTTCCTGTAAGAGTCCTTCCGCGGTTTGCAGCCAGCAAAGACTTCGGTGTCCCTTGGACACCTCGACAAAGGGCGGCACCTCCTCCAGACAGATCTGACGCACGTGCGGGCACCTCGGGGCAAAGGGGCAGCCCTTCGGCGGCTGCAGCATATCCGGAGGTGAGCCGCCGATGGATTGCAGGCGCTCGTCCTTATTCTGCTCCGGATTCGGCATTGAACGGAACAGCCCGATCGTGTACGGATGTGCGGGACAATCGAAGAGCTCCTCGATTCCCGCCTCCTCCATCACCATGCCGGCATACATGACCAGTACGCGGTTGCAGAGCTGCGCGACGACCGCTAAATCGTGCGTCACGAAGATGATCGACATGCGGCGCTTTTTCTGCAGGTCCGCCAGGAGGCGCAAAATCTGATCCTGCACGGTGACGTCCAGCGCCGTCGTCGGTTCATCCGCGATCAGAATTTTCGGATTCAGCGCCAACGCCATGGCAATCATCACACGCTGGCGCATGCCGCCGGAGAATTCGTGCGGGTAGGAATCGTAGCGCTTTTCCGCCTCCGGAATGCGCACGAGGTTGAGCAATTCGATCACGCGCTCCCTCACCTCCTTCGCGGAAACGCCTTTTTCATGAATCCGAATCACCTCGCCGACCTGCTTCCCGATCGTCATAAGCGGATTTAACGAGCTCATCGGATCCTGAAAGATCATTGCAATATCTTTTCCGCGAATCCGGCGAAGCTCCTTGCGCGTAAGCTTCAGCAGGTCGCTTCCTTCAAAGAGAATCTCCCCATCCTTCACCCTGGAGTTGTCCGCGTTCAGCTGCAGAATGTTCATATTGGATACGCTTTTGCCGCTGCCGCTTTCGCCGACAATGCCGAGCGCATCCCCTTCCTTTAACTCAAAGGTTACTCCGCGCACCGCCTGAACCTCGCCCGATTGTGTGAAAAAAGAGCTTCTGAGATCTTTTACTTCCAATAGCATCATAGGATCACCTACTTTTTCAATTTCGGATCAAGTGCATCCCGGAGCCCGTCGCCGACATAATTAAAGGAAAACATGATGATGCAAATCACCAATGCAGGGAAAAACAGCTGGTACGGACTGGCCTTCAACGTCTGAATGCTGTCGTTGCACATCGTCCCCAAACTCGCCATTGGGGGCGCAATGCCGATCCCGATAAAGCTGAGAAACGCCTCCATAAAGATGGCCGAGGGAATCAACATCGTCGCGGTGACCAAAATCGGTCCCATGACATTGGGCAGGAGATGGCGCGTCAGAATCGTCCAGTCGCTTGAGCCGATCGTCCTTGCCGCGTAGACAAATTCCTGCTGCTTAATCGAATAGACCTGTCCGCGCACCACGCGCGCCATCGTCACCCAATATACGCTGGAAAGGGCCACGATGATGCTGAGCAGACCGTTTTCCAAAAAGACCATGATCAAAATGACGTACAACGTCAGCGGAATCGTGCTGATAATGTCGACGATGCGCATCATAATCATGTCCGTCATCCCGCCGATATAACCGGAAATGCCGCCGTAAAAGATGCCGATCGTCATATTGATGACGGCCGCCACCAGTGCGACGATCAGAGAAATCCGACTGCCATACATCAGCCTCGCCATGATGTCGCGCCCGAGCATATCGGAGCCGAGGCGATAGGTCGCATTCCACACGGTTTTCTGCGTCGCCGTGTTCCCCGCGGCGTCCACGAGCACCGCCGGCTTTTGTCCGTAATCCAAAATCAGCTCTTTCCCGTCGACCTCGAAGGTCATCCTGCGGCCGACCGCATCGTCCGCGCTCGACGCAATGCTTTCCAGCGCCTCGCCGCCCGGGGAAATATGTAACAGCTTCATGCCCTGCGTCACGTAGTAGGACGCGCCTCCGATCTCCTGAACGGAAAGAAACGGCGGGAGGTTGACATGCTCCAGATTCTGCCGGTCATAGGTGTGCTCCGTAAAATACGGGCCTGCGAACGCGAACAGACTCATCAGCAGAATGCAGACCAAGCCGGCCAGCGCGCTGAATTTATGCCGGAACCGGTACCAGACATCCGAGGCAAAGCTGCGGTTTTTCGTGTAGATTTTTTCTTTGAGCGATTGGTCGACATTGACCCTTTGCCACTTATTTTCCATACCGCCTCCTCAGTCTTCCAGCTGGATCCGGGGATCGATCAGTACATAAAACAGATCCACCAGCAAAATCATCGCAATCAAAAAGGTCGCATAGAACACCGTGATGCCCATGATCGCGGTGTAATCGCGCTGGGCCACGCTGTCAACGAAGTACACGCCCATGCCCGGTATCGCAAAGATTTTCTCGATAACAAAGCTTCCCGTCAAAAGTCCTGCAATCGTGGGGCCTAAAATAGTCACCACCGGGATCAACGAGTTGCGCAGCGC
Source organism: Bacillota bacterium (assembly GCA_023393715.1). Classification (GTDB taxonomy): domain Bacteria; phylum Bacillota; class Clostridia; order Tissierellales; family Peptoniphilaceae; genus JAEXCD01. The sequence goes on along the minus strand of JAEXCD010000121.1, from coordinate 7,165 downwards.
GTGCTTCAAAATCACGCCGCTCTCGCTCAGCCCCTTGGCGCGCGCCGTCCGTATGTAATCCTGATTCATCACCTCGAGCAGACTGCTGCGCATCAGCCGCGCGATAAAGCTCATCGAGTACCCGCCCAAGGCCAGCACCGGAAGGATGTACCCCGCCGGACTGTCCAGACCGTATACCGGCGTCCACTCCAGCTTATGGGAGAAAAAGTACATGAGCACGGTAGCCAGTACAAAGGAAGGAATCGTCACGCCCAATGTCGCTATCGTCATGACGAACGCATCCTGCCATCGCCCGTTTTTCAGCGCCGCCCAAATGCCCAGCGGAATGGCTGAAATCAAAATAAAAATCATGGTCACCAGACCCAGCTTTGCAGAAATCGGAAAGCCCTCCCTTATAAAATCATTTACCGTCTTGCCCGGATATTTGAACGAGGGGCCAAAATCAAAGCGAAGCACGCCGCCCACGTAATCAAAAAACTGCTTCACCATCGGATCGTTGAGGTGATACTTTTCATTTAACGCTTCCTCCACTCGGGGATTCAGCTTCTTTTCCCGGGAGAAGGGGCCGCCCTCCACCGAATGCATCAAAATAAAGGTCAGCAACAGAATCAAAAACAGGGTCACCAGCATAATTCCTAATCGTTTGAACAGATATCGATACATATCGCCTTCCTCTCTCCCTTTCGTCTGTCCGGCTGTCCGGCGTTTTGCCATCCGGTTTGTCCGCCGTTTCGCCCGGCCAGCCGGCCGCGTTCTTTCGCTTTACCGTGCTACCAAATTATAGTATTAGCTTATTATAGAACGTTTCAAATAGTTATTCAATACTATTTTTTCCCGAATTTAGATAGAACATAGTCGATTGCCTGCTTTTTTCGAGAGCATCGTTTTCCTATTATCGATTTATCTATAATTAAATTGATTGTTTATTCTTTGCTAAAGTTTATGAATCCAAGAAAACCATTTAGCTATTTTGTATCTCCGCCCAAGCGGCAGCGCTATGCAGTGTATGTAGTGATGCATCGAATAAATCCGTACAAAAAAAGAGTCCCCTCTGTATCAGGCGAACTCTGTTTGAAAATTTTGAATACCTCTCGAATAAAAACGCCCCATTCTTCTCTCCGTTTTTTGGAGAATTAGTAAACGCCACCTTTCTCCTCTGTATTACACCGCTTTTCACACGCGCACAGTTCACCTCCTCCCTCTTCGCTTTCTTGCCCCGTAAAGCAGCGGCAAACATTATCCTTATTTTTTCGATGAAAATCCCTCCTTGATGCTCTTGCCTCCCGACGCACCATTTTCAAGCGCACCCCGGGCGAAAAAAGGGCGGCCGTCGCCGCCCTGCCAAAGAATCGCACGCAGTTGCTTGCGCCGACGCCTTGTTATAAGGAAGAATCGTGGTCACTCGCGCCGGCGCAGTGTTAAAGGAAAATCCACGCTCGCGCACCCCGCTCCCGTTACTCGCAAAGCGCCATATACGCCCCGTACCCGCGCGCTTCCATCTCCTCATAGGGAATAAATTCGAGGCTCGCTCCATTGATGCAATACCGAAGACCGCCCATTTCCTCGGGGCCGTCGTGAAACACATGCCCCAGGTGCGTGTCCGCCGTCTTGCTGCGCACCTCGACGCGGTGCATACCATGGCTGTCATCCGCCTTTTCCGTCACCTTGTCCGTAAGAATCGGTTTTGAAAAGCTCGGCCATCCGCAGCCCGATTCAAATTTATCCGCGGAAGAGAAGAGCGGCTCTCCCGAAGCCTTATCGACATAAATGCCCTTTCGATGCTCCTCATTGAGCGGACTGCTGAACGGACGCTCGGTTTGCGCCTCCACCATGATCCCATATTCCTTCTCCGTAAGCCGCCCCTTCAAATCCTCCTTCGACGGCTTGATATAGTCCTCTTTCATCAGCGGCTCCGAGGCCCGCTTCAAATCGATGTGACAGTACCCACCCGGATTCTTTTCCAGATAATCCTGATGATATTCCTCCGCACGAACGAAATGCGCAAGCGGCTGCACCTCCACCGCCAATTCGCCGTACTCTTCTCGCTTCTGCTTCATGATCTTTTCAATCACCGGCAGCGCCTCCGGCGCATCATAATAGATACCGGTTCGATACTGGCGTCCCACGTCATTGCCCTGTTTGTTGACCGAGGTGGGGTCGATGATGCGGAAATAGTGCAGCAAAAGCTCCTCCAATGAAATCCTGGAATAATCATAGGCCACCCTGATCGTTTCTGCATGGTCGGTTTCCTTCAGCTTTTCATAGGACGTCTGATCGCTCGTTCCATTGGCATAACCGACCGTCGTCTCATAGACGCCGTCGAGCTGCCGAAAATATCCTTCCATCCCCCAGAAACAACCGCCCGCCAAATAAATAACCCTTTGGTTTTCCTTTTTCGGCTGTGCTTTCTCCACTGTTCGCATATCTCTCGCCCCTTTCTCTTCCCTTTGTGCATTCTGCTTCAAAAATAACATCACCGACAACACAACCAACAGCAGCGCCGCCGGAACAATCCACTTTTTCATCGCGCCTCCTTCCGCTTCTTCTCTGCGTCTTCTTCTTTTCTCCTATATTTGCCCGAGATAGCCAAGGCTAAACTTCTTTGCAGGCGATTACCACGCCAGACCGATTCGGTCGCGATGGTCACATCAAACCGATTCGCTTGCGGCGGTCACAGCAAAACCGCTCACACCGTTCTCTCCTAATACGCTCGGCGCTTTTTTGCGCCGCGGTCGCATTGGCCTCGCCCCCAAACTGTTCTCTTCCTATGCGCTCGACGTTTTTCAAAGGCGTTGCCAACGAGCGCCCCCTCGTTTGGCTCTCTCCATGCGCTCGGCGCTTGGACATTCAGCCCTTTTTATGCCGCAGGCTTTTTTTCATGCTATAATGAGCTTGAAAAATCGTTGGCAGCAAATCGAGAAAGACGTCGGCGTTTACAGATATCAGGCGCCTCGAATTTGAAAACGTTATCTCAAAACACGAAGAAGGAACGAAAGGAGACTGCAATGTATCCACTTTGGGAAAAACTGAATCAACTGAAAAAGCTGCGCTGGATCGACCTGACGCACCCGCTTACCGATGACAGCCCCTTCTGGAGCGGCATTCCGGAGGGCTCCGTCGAGATCGCAAAGACCGTCTTCGACTGGGGCAATCCCATGCTCGAATGCCTCATTCAAACGTTCAAATTTCCCGGACAATTCGGCACGCATATCGATTTTCCGGGGCACTTCATCCGAGGTGCCGCGTTATCGGAAAAGACCGGTATCAAGGAATGTGTTTTTCCGCTCTGCGTGATCGATATCACAAAACAGGTGCAGAAAACGCCCGAATATGCCGTAACCGTCGAGGATATCCAGGCCTATGAAGCGCAGTACGGCGCAATTCCCGACGGCGCCTTTGTCGCCCTCTATACCGGATGGTCGACGCATTGGCCTGACATGGATGCGCTCAGCGGGCTTGCCGCGGACGGCTCCGAGCATTTCCCCGGCTGGTCGCTTCCCGCGCTTCAATACCTCTATGAAACGCGCCATGCCGCCGCGAACGGGCACGAAACCCTGGACACCGACTCCTCCGCCGTCGCTGCGGCCGCCGGAGATCTCGCCTGCGAGCGGTATGTTCTGAAGCAAAACAAGCTCCAGATCGAGCTGCTCTGCAACCTCGATCAGGTTCCTCCCGCGGGCGCGGTTCTCGTCGCTGCATTCCCCAACATTGTCGGAGCAACCGGGCTGCCCGTTCGCGCCTGGGCGATCGCTGAGTAGGCTGCGCTTTTCGGCCGGGCACCGCTGTGCACAAATACAAGGTCGCCCGTTCACAAAGCGGATGAACCGGCCTCCTGCAGTCAGGCTTTTGATCTGACTTTTTAAGGCAATTCAGAGCCCCAAATGCCGAAGGCATTTGGGGTTCGCTTCTCTGTCTTCGGGCTTGTCTTGCTCTTCCCGCTTTCCTCGAAGATCCAGCACTAAATTACCGCAAAGCAAAAAACCACAGCAGATGCTGTGGTTTGGTGCCCAGAACCGGAATCGAACCAGTGACACGAGGATTTTCAGTCCTCTGCTCTACCGACTGAGCTATCTGGGCATGGTGGGCCATCAGGGACTCGAACCCGGGACCGACCGGTTATGAGCCGGATGCTCTAACCAACTGAGCTAATGGCCCCAAAATGGCGGAGAAGGAGGGATTCGAACCCTCGCATCCCTTATGGGGATCTACTCCCTTAGCAGGGGAGCCTCTTGAGCCTCTTGAGTACTTCTCCTTAATCATGGCGGAGAGAGTGGGATTCGAACCCACGTGGGCGTGAACCCAAACGGTTTTCAAGACCGCCTCGTTATGACCGCTTCGATATCTCTCCAGACTGGTGACCCATCGGGGATTCGAACCCCGGACACCCTGATTAAAAGTCAGGTGCTCTACCGGCTGAGCTAATGGATCATGGCTGGGGTAGCAGGACTCGAACCTGCGAACTGCTAGAGTCAGAGTCTAGTGCCTTACCGACTTGGCTATACCCCATCATGCAAATTGTCTGGCAGCGAAGCCGCCGCCCCGCCGGTCAATGGCTGGGGTAGCAGGACTCGAACCTGCGGAATGCGAGAGTCAAAGTCTCGTGCCTTAACCAACTTGGCTATACCCCATCAATGGCGCGCCTATGAGGATTCGAACCTCAGACACACGGATTAGAAGTCCGTTGCTCTATCCTGCTGAGCTATAGGCGCATGAGGAACGAAGCGCAAAGCTGCGTCTCGCTGATGACGCGAGATAAATGACAGCCTGGCTTGCAGCAATACAAGCCGGCGGCCATCTTGGAGCTGGTGAAAGGACTTGAACCCTCAACCTACTGATTACAAGTCAGTTGCTCTACCGATTGAGCTACACCAGCTTGTCTGATATGGAGCGAATGGCGACCCGGATGGGGCTCGAACCCACGACCTCCAGCGTGACAGGCTGGCATTCTAAACCAACTGAACTACCGGGCCATTTGGTGGTCGCTATAGGGCTCGAACCTATGACCCTCTGCTTGTAAGGCAGATGCTCTCCCAACTGAGCTAAGCGACCGTTTTGGTGACCCTACCGGGATTCGAACCCGGGATACCGCCGTGAAAGGGCGATGTCTTAACCGCTTGACCATAGGGCCGCAACAAAAACGATACTACAAGATTATAGCGTCTCAAAATTGTTCTGTCAACTCGACTACGAACTTTTTTATCTTTTTTTGCTGCTGCTCACCGGCTGCACGCACGATATTACTCAGCACATGCAGCAGCGTCGAGGCATCAGAACGCCCGTCACACCCTCCAAAGCTGTGACGGGCATATTCTTCAGTTCCACTCTTCCGCCATGAGGAAGTCTCGGATATTCCGGTGCTTGATGCCATTTCTGCTCATGTCAAACTCATCGAGAGAAACAACATATTTCGGAAAATTATCCCGGATATTGTCGTACGATCCGAACTCACGGGCAATGGTTTCCTCTGCTGCCAAAAGATAAGCAACCTGAACATAGAGCTTTTCGCCGCGCTTATCGCAAACGAAGTCAATTTCCTTATCTCCTCTTCTGCCCACGGTTACATCGTAGCCTCTGCGAAGCAGCTCCAAATAGACCACATTCTCAAGGATGAGGTTAATGTCTTTTGTGTTGCCGCCGAAAACCGCTTCACGGATGCCGTGATCTGCAATGTAGTATTTCTCATTGGACGCAAGAATCTGCTTTCCCTTCAAATCTTCGCGCTTCACCCGATAGAACAGATAGGCGTCACAGCAGTATTTGATGTAGTTCAGAATTGTCTCCGGTGCGACGGTGCGCTGCTCCTTCTTGAGGAACTTTGCAAGGGATGTTGCGGAAAAGGTCGTGCCGACATTCGCCATGACATAGGAAATGATGCGCTCCAACAAATCGATATCCCGGATTTTATTTCTCTTTACGATATCCTTGAGCTGAACAGAGTTGAACAGATCATGGAGATACTGCTTAGACGGTGCATCTGCATAGCGGAGATTTGCAAGGTACGGCATGCCGCCGGACAGAAGGTACTTCTGAAAACATTGCCGGATCGGCTCATCCGGTGCAATGGCGCGATACAGCGCCATAAACTCCGCGAAGGAAAAGGGATAGATTACAAACTCAACATAGCGCCCACCCAGATAGGTTGCAAGCTCACCGGACAACAGCCTGGCATTCGAGCCGGTGATGTAGATATCGCAATCGAGTGTAACACGCAGGGAATTGATGCATTTCTCCCAATCCTGTACCTCTTGAATCTCATCAAAAAAGAGATACACCTTGCCGCCAATCTCAGCAGCTCTTTTTGTGATCTCATCATGCAATGCCACATCCGTTTGCAGATGAGAATAGCTCATCTCCTCAAAGTTGATTGCAATAAACTGAGATGGGCTGACGCCGGACTCAATGAGCTCCTGCTGGATTAGCTCCAACATGACCGACTTCCCGCAGCGTCGAATACCCGTCATCACTTTTACAAGCTCCGTTCCGATGAATGGACGAATGCGGTTCATATACAATTCGCGCTTAATCACGAATCTTACACCTCCCTTTCTCGCAGCTGTCCATAGTATATCTCATTTATGATTAAAATTCAACGAACAAATCAAAGATTTATAAGTTATAGTTGATAAAACAAAGAATTGAACGTCTTGTGACAGTTGCAGAGAAGCAAGGTAAGAACTAATGCTTACTGATGCTCGCAGCAACTCGAACGCCAAGCGCGGCTCAGTGTCAGTTTGGCTGCCATAGTTTACACTACGCCTTTTGCCCGAAGTCGCGCCTCGTGTGTGCGGATGTGATTGGACCGCCTTTTCTCCATCCTCCGAAGCTCGGAGCGCGTCCCGCGGGCGCGGATGTGATACGCCCTGCGCAAGCGGAATTTGGGCGGAAAAAACAGACCTGTTAAGGTCTTGTCCGGGGCGGTAATTGTAATAGTGTAGCCCTATTACCTCTGTCTTTTATTCCACTCTAAACATTTTCTGTATTTCCTCTGTGATTCCAGATAAGTTATTATCCCGGGCATAGTTAGCTGCTGCCCTTAAATCGAAATCAATGATAGTATCGCCTTCATCATCTGGATTTCCTAAATAGAGCCCGTCCTCAATGTCATCAAAGTGAAAAGGATCTATGTTAATTTTTGTAGTCATATCATATCTCCTCAAAATTATAC
>JAEXCD010000119.1 GCA_023393715.1 Bacillota bacterium | reverse complement strand
GTAATATACGGTTCCCCGGAATTTCGCTTTTGGCCGGCGTGCGCCTGCTCTGCGTAGGCATAGGCTTCGCGAATCAAGGCGACATCGCTGTCCGGGTTATATGATGTAACAGATTGAATGAGATCTTCCAGCGTCATGTCTTCCTCCTTTCTCGCGCTTACCAAATTCCCGCAAACCAAATTTGCTGATAATTATATCATATTTTCCTTCTTTGACGCTCGAATGTCCTTCAAAACCAGTTGAAGGGAGCGCTTCCCGCGAAATTCATTTTCCTCCGGGCGGTATGCGATATCAATCTGAAGACCGGCCGGTTCGCCGCGGAGCAAGCCCTCGACCGCCTTTGGGCTTTCCCGTCTCTGCATCTCCAGCTTGGCCTCTCCGTCAAACAGGACACAGGATACCTCGCTTCCCTCGTACTCAAGCCGAAGCTGCAGCACGTTCCGATTGGCGCCCACCAGACGCAGCGCGCGGACATTACAGCGCTTTGCGCCAAAAAGCGGCGACGGATTTTTCGAACCGAACGGGGCCAGGCGTTTGAGTGTCTTTACTACATTAAAATTCAGCCGACTGATGGGAAGCGCGCAATCGAGCTCCAGCAAAGGTGTTTTGTCTGCCTCGCTGAGCGACGTTTCGCTCTGTAGGCACTGCCGGATCGTTTCCCAGTCCGCTTTGCGGATGCTCATGCCGCAGGCCATCGCGTGCCCGCCGAAGGCGACGTATTTTTCCCGATGTCGGTTCAGATTTTCGAACAGATCAAAGGCTTCGATGCTTCGCCCGGAGCCCTTGAGCAGCGCTTCTCCTGCCTCCGAGGTCTGCGCATCGGTAAAAACGAGCGTCGGCCGGTAAAACTGTTCCTTGATACGCCCTGCGATCAGGCCGCAGATGCTCTCATGAATCCCGGGAAGATAGAGCAGAATCAAATCCTGCTGATCCATGTGCTGCGCCCGAATCTGCTGAATGGCCTGCTCCACCCCTTCCCGCGTCATTGCCTTGCGCTCTTCATTGAACGAAATCAGCTGCTTTGCATATTCGCGAGCGGTTTCCGCATCCTCCTCCAAAAACAATTCGACGCCGAGGCGCGCCGTAAACAAACGCCCCGAGGCGTTGATGCAGGGGCCAATGACAAAGCCGACCGTATAGACGCTGACCTCTTTATGCCAGTTGTTTTCCTGAAGTAAGGCCAGTAGGCCGATATCCTGTGTCCGGTTGATCGCCTCCAGCCCCAAAGATACGATCGTCCGATTTTCGCCGACCAGGGGAACGACATCACAAATCGTGCCAAGCGCTGCATACTGCAGCAGTCCGGAAAAGGTATGGCGATCCATTCCGGCCGCCACGGCCAACGCTTCGATCAGCTTGTAGGCTACTCCTGCGCCGCACAAATCCGGAAAGGGATAGCCGGATGCGGCGCTGTGCGGGTTGAGCACCGCGAGCGCTTCCGGCAAGACCTCTTCCCCGTCCTTTTCGACGATCTGATGATGATCCGTTACGATGACGGGGAGCTGTTTTTCAGCGGCATAGCTCAGTGCATCAAACGCGGCGATACCGTTGTCGCAGGTAATGATCAACCCCACCTCTTCGCGCAGCGCCGTATCGACGATGCTTCGGTTGATCCCATAGCCATCCTCTACGCGGTCCGGAATCGCATAGCTCACAGACAAATAGGGATCCATGCCGAGCTGTTCTGCAAAGGAGCGGATCCCCCTGACTAAAATAGCGGTTGCCGATACGCCATCCTGATCGTAATCGCCGACAATGCGTATGGAACGACCGGAAGAAAGGCAATCGACGATCGCCTCGACCGCCGCATCCATGTCCCGAAACAGAAAGGGATCGAGCAGATCATCCAGAGTAGGATTCAGATAACGGGCAACCTCCTCCGCTTCCCGAAGCCCTCGGTTACCCAATAAAACGCATTCCAGCGGGGACAATCCCCCGACGTTTTTCAATGCCTCGATACAGTCGCGGCGATATCGTAAAAACCAGTTCATCGTACTCTCTTTTCCATATTGAAAAAGGCAAAGAGACGAAAAGCCCTTCATCTCTTTGCGCTTCTGCGAAATCCGTTTTAATTTTCGTCTTCCGGTTCTTCCTTCCCGAAGGCGGCGTTTTCGTCTCCCTCGTTGTCCGAAGCCTCATACTCAAAACGTTCCTTCTCGGCAAATTCCGTTCCCGGAACGGGGCGCACGACGTAAGAAAGCGCCTGCTTCAGAAATTCAATACGGAGATGATCCCCGCCCGTCTCAATTTCAAAGGAATCTTCCCGAATGTCCGTTACACGACCGCGGATGCCGCCGATTGTAACGATCTGATCGCCCACCTTCATCTCGGAGCGCATTTTTCTTTCCTGCTCCTGCTTTTTCTTCTGCGGACGGATCATCAGAAAATACATCACTCCGAAGAGTCCCAGCAGCAAAAACATACTTTCCATTCCCTGTGGCATATCAACCTCCAAGTGTATAATTTCGTTTATTTTATCATATTTCTATAAGATCGTCAGCGGCCGTATAGCCGAAATGTCGATAGAAGTCCCGCTTAAACGCAAGGAAGCGATCTTCCAGAATACTTTGTCTCATCTCCTGCATGAGATGCGTTAAAAAGTGCAGGTTATGAGTGGTCAGCAATCGCGCACCCAAAATTTCGTTGACGTTGACCAGATGGCGAAGATATGCCTTGGTATAGTTCCGGCAGGTATAGCAATCGCATTCCTCATCCAGAGGGGAAAAATCATCGCGGAATCGCGCATTGCGGATCGTCACATTTCCCCTGTGCGTCATCGCCGTGCCGTTTCGGGCAATGCGCGTCGGCAGCACGCAATCCGCCATATCAATGCCTGCCTCGACGGATTCAAACAGGTAGTCCGGCGTCCCGATGCCCATATTGTAACGCGGCTTGTCCTTTGGCAGGAATGGCACCGTGTAACGCAAAATCCGTCCGAATTCCTCCGCGGGCTCTCCGACGCTGATCCCGCCGACGGCATAGCCGTCGAGATCCATATCGATCGTTGCGCGCGCCGATTGCTCTCGGAGATCCTCATAAAAGCCGCCCTGGACGATACCGAAGAGGGACTGATCGCTTCTCGTCTGCGCTTTTTTACAGCGCTCAAGCCATCGCAGCGTGCGTTCCATCGAGCGCTTTGTATACTCGTAATCCGCGGGATACGGAACGCATTCATCAAAGGCCATCATGATATCCGAACCGAGATCGGTCTGAATTTCAATGGATTTTTCCGGACTGATGAAATGCTTCGATCCGTCGATATGAGACCGGAACTCGACGCCGTCCTCCCTGATCTTCCGCGCATCCGAAAGACTGAATACCTGAAATCCGCCGGAATCCGTCAGAATCGGCCGGTTCCAGTTCATGAAGCGGTGCAGCCCGCCCGCCCGGCGTATGATTTCCTGTCCCGGACGCAGGTAGAGGTGGTAGGTATTGCCCAGAATAATCTGTGCGCCCAGCTCCTTTAATTCTTCCGGCGTCATCGCCTTCACTGTGGCGCGCGTGCCGACCGGCATGAAAACCGGCGTCAGGACATCGCCGTGCGGCGTGTGTAAAACACCGGCGCGAGCGCCGCAATCCTTCGATTCATGGATCAATTCATAGGTTACGGCCGGCATGACATCCCCCGATCCGCGATCAGCATCGCATCGCCAAAGCTAAAGAAACGGTAGCCGAGCTGGTTCGCCGTGCGATACGCATCCAATATGTGCTCCCGTCCGGCAAAGGCGGAAATCATCATGATGAGCGTCGACTTGGGGAGGTGGAAATTCGTAATAATGCCGTCGATCGCCCGGTATGTGTAGCCCGGATAGATAAAAATGCTCGTCCACCCGCTGTCCGCCACGATTTCGCCGCGCTTCTGCATCACGCTTTCGAGTGTCCGCGTCGAGGTCGTTCCCACCGTGATGATGCGGCCGCCCTGCGCCTTTGTTTTTCGAATTAACGCAGCCGTTTCTTCGGACAGAACGTAAAATTCGGAGTGCATTTTGTGGTTTTCGATTTCCTCTTCCTTGACCGGACGGAAGGTCCCCAGCCCTACGTGCAGCGTCAGAAAGCCGATCGATACGCCCTGCGCCCGAAGCTCGTCCATCAGCGCCTCAGAAAAATGCAAGCCGGCGGTCGGCGCCGCAGCCGAACCATTGACGCGCGCATAAACCGTCTGATAGTCTTCCTTGTTTTCCAGCTTCTCCGTAATGTAGGGCGGCAGAGGCATGTTCCCCAGCCGGTCCAGAATTTCTTCAAAGATCCCATCGAATTCGAAGCGCAGGACGCGCTGTCCGTCGTCTAAAATATCGATGACGGTTGCCGACAATTCATCGGAAAAGGCGATCCTTGTGTTTTCCTTCATTTTTTTGCCGGGGCGCACCAGACATTCCCAGTCCCTTCCCTCGATATTCCGCAGCAGCAGCACCTCGATGGACTCCTCGCAGCCCGGGCGCGCGCCGTACAGGCGCGCCGGCAAAACGCGCGTATCGTTCATAATCAGACAGTCTCCCGGGCGAAGAAAATCGCCCAGCTCGTAAAAGCGCCGGTGCTCCAACTCGCCGGTGGCGCGATCCATGACCATCAGACGACAATTCTCCCGCTTTTTTTCCGGATGCTGCGCAATCAGCGATTCGTCCAATTCAAAATCAAAATCCTCTGTTCTCATTCCGTCCTCAACTTTTCAAAAGGCTTCTTTTCCTAATTTCATTCATATTCAGACATTTTTCGCTCATACTCAGATCGTGCCGCGCCCTGTTTTCGGCAGGTGAAAATGCTCATATGCTCTTTCCGTCAAAACGCGCCCGCGCGGCGTTCGCGTCAAAAAGCCGATCTGCAGCAAAAACGGTTCAATGACATCCTCGATTGTGACGCTTTCCTCCCCGCTGGATGCGGCGATCGTATCGACGCCGACGGGACCGCCATTAAAATTTTGGGCGATCAACGTGACAATTTTCCGATCGTCCTTATCCAGTCCCAGCTCATCCACCTCCAGCAGCGAGAGCGCCTCGCGCGCCACGGAAAGCGTGATCTCTCCATCGGCGCGAACCTGAGCGTAATCCCGTACCCGTTTTAACAGGCGGTTGGCAATTCTCGGCGTTCCACGGGAACGCCGACCGATTTCCCGGCACGCATTCTCGGTAATGTGTACGCCCAGAATCCCCGAGGAGCGCAGCACGATGTGCGCAAGCTCTTCCTCATTGTACAGATCAAAGCTCATCAGCACGCCAAAACGATCGCGAAGCGGCGAGCTCAGCATGCCGGATCTCGTCGTCGCGCCAATCAGCGTAAACCGCTCCAGATCAATGCGCAGGCTCTGCGCCGTCGTTCCTTTTCCGACCATGATATCGAGTACAAAATCCTCCATGGCGGGATACAATACCTCCTCGACGCTGCGATTCATTCGGTGAATTTCGTCGATGAACAGCACGTCGCCCGCCTTGAGATTGGTCAAAATGCTCGCTAAATCCCCTTGCCGTTCGATGGCGGGGCCGGAGGTCATCTTTATATTCGCGCCCATTTCATTTGCGATAATCGACGCCAGGGTCGTCTTGCCCAATCCCGGAGGCCCTGAAAGCAGCACGTGATCCAAGGACTCCGCACGGCTTTTAGCGGCATCGATAAAAATGGCGAGCTTTTCCTTCGCCTTTTCCTGACCGATATAGTCCTCCATCCACCTTGGACGAAGATTGTTTTCTACCTCCCGGTCCTCCTGCTGATAACCGGCGCCGATGATTCGATGAAGGTCGTGTTCCATAAAATCACCCCTTTACGAAAGCGCGCGAAGCGCGGCGCGGACGACCTGTTCCAGCGTTTGATTTTCCGATGCCACGCTCTTCACGGCGCGCTCCGCTTCGTTTTTGGCATAGCCCAGATTGACAAGCGCCTCAACCGCCACGGTCCAATCGGCCGACGGCTCCTTTCCGACGATCTCACTCGCCGGCGCAACATAACCCATTTTCTGAATCGGGTCGATCAGCTCCAGCAAAATACGTCCCGCCGTTTTCCGGCCAATTCCCGGCGCCTGCGTCAGCGCGGCAACGTCGGACTGCAGTACCGCCCGCCGAATCTGCTCGACCGACAGCGCTGAAAGGATGCCCAGCGCAATTTTTGCGCCCACGCTGGATACCTTGGTCAGAAGCTGAAACATATCCCGCTCCTCTTCGTCGTAGAAGCCGTACAGATTGACGCCGTCCTCCCGAACGACATAGAGCGTATGGATTTTGTAATTTTGTCCGATCTGGAAGTGAGAGAGAGACTGCGCGGAAACCAAAATCTGATAACCGATTCCGTTGTTTTCGACGATCAGAAAGCCGTCCTCCAGCCCCTGTACTTCCCCCCTGATATAGGCGTACATCGTTACCTCATCTCATTTGTTGTTTTGAAACGCTGTCCAAAGGCATGGCATATCGCCACCGCCAAGCCGTCCGCCGCATCATCCGGCTTCGGCAGTTCGCTCAGCCGAAGCAGCATCTGTACCGCGCTTTGCACCTGGAGCTTTGCGGCCTTTCCGTAGCCGCAGACCGCCTGTTTGATTTGAGACGGCGTATACTCGTACAGGGCAAGGCCGAATTTTCGGCAGGCCAGAACCTCGACGCCTCGCGCCTGTGCGACCATAATGCCGGTCGTCTTATTTTGGTAAAAAAATAATTCCTCGAACGCGACCTCTTCCGGACGATATCGCCGAATGATTGCCTCGAGCTCGCGGTCGATGATGACCAGACGCTCGGGGATCGGCATGTGCGCAGGTGTATCGATGCAGCCGTACTCCAAAACGCGCAGCGTGTTCCCATCAAAAGAAATAACGCCGTATCCAACCAAGGCGATTCCCGGATCGATTCCCATAATGATCATCCGGAATACCTCTTCAATACGGCGTCATTGATTCCATTCCAATACGCTTCTTTATATACCTTGGTCACATTATCGTACAGATACTGATTACACTTGGTATAAACGTGATTGAGCTCCTTGAGCGTCAGATTGTTTTCCTCGAGCTTTAAACGCGACAGATCCTCAAAATCGACGACGATCTGTTTATCTAAGTGTTCGTTCAGCCGGTAAATCTTTTTCTTCAGAACCCTGCGGCAATACACATCCGAAAAATGCTTTATTTCGGAGAACTGATTCGTCTGCTCCTTCAGCGCAAAGAACAATTTCGATTTCAGCCCCATCGCACGCCCGTCCTTTTGGTTTTGAAACAGAACACACATCCGGGAAAGCTCTTCGGGATCGTATTGTTCGACGGCACACCGTTCGACCTGATTGACCCATGTATTGTCGTGATGGCCCAGCGAATATGCGTCGACCACCATCGCCATTTCAAAGCGGTTGACGTCGTCATTGATGAGCCGTCGCAGCGCCAGAATCACGTATTCGCGATCCCGTCGATCCACAAGCGAACGCTTTAATGCCGTATTCAGTTTTTTCATCAGCGTGTACCGCGGGCGCAGATTGTTGTAGCAATATCGGTGAGCCAGCATCGACAGCAGCAGATGCAGAGAATCCGCATCGCTTTCGTACAAAAATTTGTATTCCAGACTTTTTTCAACGCTGAGTAAGCTATCGTCCAAAGCAAGCCCCCCTTTCATTGCTCTCGTTGTTTCAGTATACACTAAAACCGCCGCTTGCGCAGATGAATTTTTTTACATTTTTCTGCTACAATGCACATCCTCAAATTCCCGTGAATGCGATATAATAAAGAAAATACTTACGAAAAGAAAAGGAATGCAGGAGGGTGCAATGACACAGCAAAAACTCACCATAGGACGCGCAAAGGACTGGGTACAGCTTAACAGCGATAAAATCAACCGGCACGGAGCGATTTTCGGAGCTACCGGCACCGGAAAAACCGTAACCCTGAAGGTGCTTGCGGAACAGCTTTCCGCCGTAGGCGTCCCCGTCTTTTTAGCAGACGTAAAGGGCGATCTCGCCTCACTTTGCCTGCCGGCCGCCGTCGATGAAAAAATCGCCGCGCGTCTGGAACAGCTTCAGCTTCTCGATTACGAGCCGCAGTCCTTTCCCGTTGAATTTTTAGATGTATATGGGCAGAGCGGCTGTGCGCTCCGTTCGACCGTTTCGGAAATGGGGCCGGTTCTGCTGTCGCGTATTTTGGGATTGAACGCGATTCAGGAGGGCGTCCTCAATATCTGCTTTTCCGTCGCGGATGAAAACCGGATGCTTCTGGTCGATATCAAGGATTTGCGGGCCATGCTCAACTACATCGACGAAAATAAAAATGAGCTGCGTGCCCGGTACGGAAATATCTCCTCCTCGTCGGTCGGCGCGATCCTTCGCGCGCTGCTCGTCGTCGAGGAACAGGGCGGAGATCGGTTTTTTGGCGAGCCGTCGTTTGAAATTGAGGACCTTTTGCGCACGGCTCCGGACGGACGCGGCATCATCAGTATCCTCGCTTCCGATCAGCTCCTGCTCAGCCCCATGCTCTACGCAACATTCCTGCTCTGGCTTCTGACGGAGCTCTATCAGACCCTTCCTGAGGTCGGCGATCAGGAATATCCGCGCATTGCGTTCTTCTTTGATGAAGCACACCTTCTGTTCCGCGATATTCCTCCCTATCTTTCACAGCAAATCGAACAGATGGTTCGTTTGTCCCGTTCAAAGGGGATCGGCATCTACTTTATTACGCAAAGCCCCTCCGATATCCCGGAAATCATCCTGTCCCAGTGCGGCAACAAGATTCAGCATGCGCTGCGTGCGTATACGCCAAAGGATCAATTAGCTATCCGAAAAATGGCGCAGAATTTCTGCCAGGACGGCAGCTTTTCCGTCGAAGAAGCCATCACTACGCTTGCCGTCGGCGAAGCGCTCGTCTCGGTTCTCGATGAAAACGGCGCGCCGACGCCCGTCGTTCGGACAATGATCTTTCCGCCGCGCAGCCAGATGGCCGCAATCGATCCCCTGTCGCGGATGCAACTCCTCAATCAGTCCGCTTTACTGGAAAAATATGCACAGGCCATTGATCGCGAGAGTGCATACGAATTACTCGCTGCGGAAAAGGAGAAAACCATAAAAGAACAGGAGGAGCAGCGGCTCGTCCAGGAACAGGAAAAACAAAACCAGCTCGCGGAGCGCGAGGCACAAAAGCAGCAGCTTGCAGAGCAAAAACGTCAGGAAGCGCAGTTGGAGCGCGCTCAGCGCGCAGCCGAACGTCTCGCCGAGGCCGAAGCGCGCAGAAAGGCTCGTGAGGCCGCGAAGCCGAGTGGTGCGGAAAAATTCGCGAACCAGGTCGTCGGCTCAATCGGACGTGAGTTCGGGCGTCAAATCACGCGATCCTTCCTCGGCATTTTTAAGAAATAAGCGCACAGCGAGGCTTATCGCCGCTGCGCGGCGGCACATGTCGCGGCAGGCAAAACAGGACTTTCGGAGAAATAAACCGAAAGTCCTGTTTTTATCCGCATTATCGTGCGATATCGCGGATGAACTGCAAACGCCTGATGTCGATATCGCTCGGAATCGTGCAGTCCGCGCCAATGACGAGCCCCTGCCGCCCGGTTTCCGCGATCAGGCGGAGCACAAAGGTCTCAAGCTCTTCAAAGGAGCCCGAATCCAAAAGCGTCCCGCGGTTATTGTCAAACCCGCCGAGAATCGGCGCATTAAAGATCCTCTTCCCCTCCGCCATCGTAACGCCGTCGGTATGCGTTGCCCAGTTGTACAGCTTAGCCGGATACTCTCTGTAGTATTCGATCTTGTTTTTGAAGTGATCGTAGCCGCAAATGTGCAGAATATTATTTTCCCAAAGCGTGTTCAGATCGCTCAGCAGACGCAGCTCCGTCGGAAACACAAACCTTTTATGGTAATCCTCGTCTGCATCCGGGTGCTGCACATTCTGTACGCTGTAATAAATCCCATCGATCTTTGTATGTTTTTTTAGCTCCTCCGCGAGAAGCCGATAGTCGGAAGCGATAATTTCCGAGAGGCCGACGAGCTCCTCCGGATAATCCATCATCATTTCCTGAAACGCATAGGGATCTTCCCCACAGTACTTGATATTAAGGCGAAGCGCCTGAAGCGGACTAAAGACGTTATAGAACGTCATCATTTTGTCATGCGCTGTTTTGCTGAGCTCCTGAACCATCTCGACCTGCTTCGCAATCCACGGATGACTTCGTTCCATCGGCCGGACGCTGCGCACCCCTTCAATGGTCGTCACGTTTTGCTCCACTAAGGCCGGGTGTGCAAAAAACCCGTCCGACATGATTTTCATAAAGTCCGGATTGTAGCTCTCCAGCATTTGCTTATGTCCGGCAACCACCCTCGAAAGAATGGCGGCGTCGCGATAGCCATTGAGCAAATCACTTCCGCTCACAAAGTGCCACCAGAATCCGACCGGCACACGCCCAATCGACTCATTATTCAGTACAGCGCCTAACAATTCTCTTTTATTTTCCTGACTCATATGCGCGTCCTCCCTATACGTGCAACGGCGAAGCCGGGCGTTTTGTCCTGTAAACGACGAATGCGAGAATCGCCGCGCAGCCCAGGCCCGCTAAATTAGCGATGCGGTTCGGAAACAACAGACAGAGTCCCAAAATGCCAAACAGGATTCTCGAATAGCCCGGCAGGCGCTGCAGTTTTGCCATAAATCCCTCAAAGCTGCTTGCAATAAGGAAAATTCCGATAATCGCGGCAATAAACGACCACAAAATGTCGGCCAGCTCACCCTGTGCCAATAAAGCCGGATTATAGACAAAGGCAAAGGGAATGATGTACGAAACAAAGCCGAGCCGCATTCCAACCAATCCGGTTTTTGTCGGGTCGGAGCCGGCCAGACCCGCAGCGGCATACGAAGCGAGCGCCACCGGAGGCGTGATGAACGACAGAATACCCCAGTATAAAATAAAGAAATGCGCGGAAATCGAGGGAATCCCCATCTGCAGCAGCGCCGGCGCGAGGACGATGCTCAAAAGGATGTAGACCGCCGTGCTCGTCAGGCCGAACCCGAGAATAAAGCTTGTTGCCGCACCGACAAGCAAAAGCGGAAATGTTCCGCTCACTGCATGAACGAGCTCCCGCGAAAAGGACAGCGCCACGCCGGTAATCATCAGTCCGCCGACGATGAGTCCGACGGCTGTCAGGATTGACACGATCGAACACATCATGGAGCCGAATTCGCGAATCATTGCCGCAAAGCCGCGCGCGTTCAGCCTCGTGCTCCTGCGAATCATGGCGATGACGATCAGACTGAGGCATGAGAAGAACGGCGCCTTCGACTCCATACGCACGCCGAAGATGAAGTAAAACATAACCGCAAAGCCCAGAATATAAAACCATCCGTCGCGAAAAACCTCTTTGAGGCGCGGCAGCTGATCCTTTGGCATGCCCTTCAGATCGTGCTTAATGGCATAGGCATCAACCTGAAAAAACAGACCGATGTAATACAGCAGCGCCGGAATAATCGCGGCGACAACGATGACATAGTAATCGACGTTCAGGAAGGACGCCATAACAAATGCGACTGCGCCCATAACGGGAGGCATGATATTGCCGCCCGTGGAAGCACAGGCTTCAATCGCTGCGGCATAGTAATCCTTATAGCCCGTCTTTTTCATCGCCGGAATCGTAATCGAGCCGGAGGTGATGACATTTGAAATTGCGCTGCCGCTCAGGCTCCCAAACAGAGCGCTGGCAATGACCGCTACCTTCGCCGGGCCGCCGCGAACCTGTCCAAAGGAGGCCGTCGAAAAATCCATGAAGAACTTTCCGCCGCCCGTGTGCTGCATAACGACGCCAAACAGCATAAATCCGATTAAAAGCGTGCCGACAACCTGAAGCGGAATGCCCAGAGTGCTGTTGACCCCTAAAATGTGCATCTTTGCCGTCGCCAGAAAATCATAGGACTGTCCCGCCAGCAAGGAGGGCATGTGCGAGGCGATCAGGGGGTACAAAGAAAAGGCCGAGCAAAAAATCGCGAGAACGCCCCCATTGGTTCGGCGAACGGCCTCGATGATGATAACCCACTGAACCACACTGAACGCCGTGGGCAATACAGGTGCGTACTGCTCCCACGCCTTCAGGATCATTTTTTCCGCATTTTGTGCAAAATAAACATTGATTACAATCGTCGTGAGAAACAAAATCAAGTCCAGCGGATTCAGACGATCGGATTTCTGTTTCCTGCTGATCGGATAAACGATAAAGACGAGCGATAAATTCAGTGCAAGCAAGTAGTACAAATATTCGCTGAGCATGGGCAGGAATCCGAAGAGATGCAGGTTGAAAATCTGATTGATGCTCAGCAGCAATGTCAGCGTCGGAAAAAGCGTTCGTACAAATAGCCAGAATCGGTTATTTCTATCCAGCATGGCAATCCTCCATTTTCTAAATATTCGGGCAGGAAAAGCCGGCCTTTCCTGCCCGAATATCGAGATCGTCATTTATCATAGTTTGCCGGGAATTCCTTCCCAAGCGTATCCTCCAAAACGGCAATCCATGCATCGTGTATTTTTTCTTCGGGAAGCTTATCGGCAATCGCCTTCTCTTTGAATGCCGTCCAAGCCTCCTTTACTGTCTCGATTTCGGCAAGATATTGATTATTCCAGTCTTCGTGCTCCTGAGTCCACAGTCCTTTTTCCTTGAAATAGCGAATGGCTCCCTCATGATAGGGGCACTGAACCGGAATATTCGATGCACGATCAAGCGCCCAATCCGGCATCTGCGGATCAATGCCTTTGTACAAATCGTAGGTCTCATCCATCGCCTTAACGACCGCGTAGACCTCATCTGCCGATTTTCCCGCAACCGTTACGAACAACGGATTGACATAGTTCGGGATTTCGATTGGCTCGGTAAAGCCAACGCCCTCCTTTGCGGTACCCGGGTACAGCCATGGAGTGACTTTTTGAAGCCTTGCCCAGCCCTCGACATCGGCGGCGGGGAATTCGATAAACTTTACGCCGGTGTCAGTGCTGTCGAGCTCATACCAGTGTGACGCGGTGACCTGCCCGATCATCCAGTCCGCATCGCCGTTCTTGATCAGATCTACCGCTGCGGAATAGCTCGGCGCCATAACCAGCGTGACATCGTCCAACGTTAAATTTGCAAAGGCCAGCAGCGCCACTGCTTTGATGTTGACCGACGTGGAGCCCGGAATCCATGCGAGCCGCTTTCCGGCGAAGTCCGCCGCTGTGTTGATGCCACTTTTCTTTGTGGTGACTGCCGTCGTGGAACCCGGACGCGCTAAGAGTGCGCGGATATTGTCATAAGGCCCCATCTCAAGATTTGCGAAATCGTACAGACCGTAGGTCGCAAAATAGGTTTCATCCGCCGCAAGCGTATAATCCACCTCCCCGTTCACGACGCCCTGAATCCGCCCTACGCTGGTGTCCGACGGCAAAATACGAATCTGGGTGCCAAACGTCGTCGTCAATGCATCCGCGATCCCCGCAGCCTGAACATAAGTCGACGTTCCGACGCCGAATGTACTCCACGCCATCTGCTTTGGCAGCGCCGCATCCGCTTCCGCGCTCACGGATGCCGCTTCACTTTGCGAAGATGCGACCGATGCTTCCGCTTTCTGAGTGCTTGATTCCTCCTGTACCGAAGACGCCTTAGGTGAATCGGTCTTTTCGCCGTTTCCGGAACATCCCGTAAATACAGCAGAAAACAGAAGTGTCAGCGCCATCAATAAATAAGTGGTTCTTTTTTTCATTTTTTGCCCCTTTCTCACAACATGCTCTCTGTTTTATTTGCGCGCCTGAATGACCTCAAGCATTTTCTGATCAACGATACGGAAGCCCTCTTTTGACAAATAGCCAATATTGCGTATCGTTGCATCCAGGTTTTCGCCAACCACACCGACGGAAGGACGAAGCGACAGCCCCTCTATGGATAAATAGGCCGCAAGAATTGCCTCCTGCGCACAGGTCGACAGCTTCAGTGCGCAGGTATCCTTCGCGCCGTCGCACAGCATCCCCGCTGCGTCCGCAAACATATAATTGCAGGCGGCCGATATCTCCTCTTCGGAGCCACCCAGCATCCACGTGATTCCGGCAGCCGCGCCCACTCCTGAGCCGATGGCGCAGCCGCACATGCCCGATAGCTTTCCGGAATGAAGCTTGACCAATTCATTCATCAGGTGTCCGAACAGGATGCCGCGGTTTCGTTGTTCGTCCGGTATCCCCTCCTGTTCCGCGACAACGGTAATCGGAATGACGACGCCGATGCCCTGATTCCCGCTGCCGCCGCTCGTCATAATCGGGCACAGTCCGCCGCCCATCCGCATATCGGCTGCTGCCGCGGTCAATATGCGCGCCTTCATGCTTACGTCCTGATGAATTCCTTTACGATCCATCAGCTTTTTTAACGTGGCGCCGACAGACAGTCCATATGGATTATCCAGCCCCTCCGAAGCCGCCGCAAAATTATAGCGAATGCCCTCTTCTATGAAAGAGAGCTCCTCTGACGGAAACGCTTCCACAAAATGCATAAGATGCGAAACATTGAGTTCATCCCATTGCATTCCGTCCTCGGAGGTCGTCTCCTCCTGCCGGTACAGGACGCGGCCGTCTTTTTCCAGAAAAACCAAATTGTCGTGCCCAAAGGCGAGGCGTCCCTGTAGTCGGCGTTGTTCCCCCAGAACGGTCATTTCAGCAAAAATATCCGGACCGTCCGGCGCAATTTCCATCGAAATCCTGCCCGACTGAAGCATTTTTCTCGCTTCACATAATTCGTCCTCCGATAGGTCGTTGAAAATCATTAAGCCCTCGCCCGGATGAACGCGAACCAGGCCAATCGCAGCAGCAAGATCGAGCCCCGTTTCCCGCGTCCCCGGGATCGTCACGGATTTCCCGTTCTTATAAATATTTTTGCTGACGCGAAGAAGAATCGACTGCGGCGCAAAGTCCATTTGCTTTCGCACCTCTTTTGCCAAATACCCGATTGCCACCGGCTCCGTACAGCCGACAGCCAGCTGGACGTCGCTATGGAGCAGTTTTCTGATTTTTTCAGCCATTAAATCCATATCATCACCCCTTGCTTTCTATCAAGCAAAAGGCGTGCCGTTTTGGCATCGCTTTTCTCTGCATTTTTCACGCTTTGCGAAGTTCTCCGAACACCTGTTTTCTCAATAATGAGAAAATTCGTTTCATTTGTGAGAATCAAGCTGCGCTAATTTTCGATACAGCGTCGCCGGACTGATTTCCAGCTCCTCACTGATTTTTCTCTTTGCCGCCGTATTCGAGCCATATTCCTGGAGCAGTTCGGCAAACAGCTGCTGCTCAAACTCCCGCTGGCGCTGCTCGAGCGATCGCTTCGACCGTCTTTTCCGGCCAAGCCGCTTGTAAACCTCTTCTTCGCCGATTTGATCGTGAAGTGAAAAATTGACCAGATATTCGACGATGTTTTCGAGCTCGCGAACGTTCCCCTTCCACTCGTGATTGCGAAGCAGCTCCAACGCCTCCGACGTTACCATGCGAATATTCTTGCCAAACCGCTGGCTGAAATAATGCAGAAAATATTCGACCAGCTCGGGAATATCCTCGCGACGATGGCGCAGAGAGGGCAATTCGATTGGAATTACATTCAAGCGATAGTACAAATCCTCCCGAAACTCCTGTCGCTCAATCATTGCTTCTAAATCCTGATTCGTCGCTGAAATAATGCGCAGGTTCAGATCCAGATATTTTGTTCCGCCGATCTTCATGATCCGGCGATCCTGCAGGACACGCAGGAGCTTCACCTGAAGAAAGAGCGGCATATCGCCGATTTCATCTAAAAAAATCGTCCCGTGATTCGCCAGTTCGAGCTTCCCTATTTTCCCCTTTTCGCTTGCCCCGGTAAACGCGCCCGCCTCGTAGCCAAACAGTTCACTTTCCAAAAGCGTTTCGGGAATGGCGCTGCAGTTGATGCTGATAAACGGTCCATTGGAGCGCGGACTGTCGCGATGAATGGCGCGGGCAAACAGCTCCTTGCCCGTTCCGCTTTCACCGGTAATTAAAATCGTCGAATCGTATGCCGCCGCAATTTTGGCCTTTGAAATGACCTCGCGCATCGCCCGGCTGTGCCCGAGCAGGCTGTCGAAGGAAATGTCGAGCTTGCTTTCCCGTTGTCTCGCCGCCGCCTTCTGCATCACGCGGGAATCCCGTGCGGTAATCACGACCGAGGTAAGGTGCCCGGATTCATAGATGCGGTTTACGGACGCGGATATCGTCACGACTCCTCCGCGCGTCGTCGTAACGATGTCCTCGGCGTCGCGAATCACCTCTTTGGAATGAAGCGCACGGCGCAGAAGCATCGACGTGCCGAGCCGCTCCATCGGCGCGCCGATCAGCGCTTCCCGCGATTCGCGAATTTGCAGCAGCTCCATGGCCGAAGAATTCAAGAACTGAACCTTGCCGCGCCCGTCGACACATATTACCGCCTGCCCCGTATTTTCAATAATCGCGTCCAGCTCGCTTTTTTGGATTTTGTTTTTCAGAAGGAGCTGCTCCGAATAGAGATAGGAAGCGATCAGCCGCGCCATATTTTCCGCATAGCTTTGAAATGCCTCCCGACGCTGCATTATATAAATCTTCTGCGCTTCATTTTCGGCAAAAATGCCGATCACGCCAAAGAGCTGATCCTGCTGCAGGATGGGCGTACAGATCTCAAAGCGCTCCGCGCACGTTATCAGTCCGTGACAATTTCTGCAGATCGCTTCTTGCGTGGGGTTTTCGATCACAATCGTTTTCTTAATGCGATAAACCTCCTGAAATGCCGATTCGAGCGGAATTTTTTCGCCAATTCGGTCAAAATAAGCACCGGTTCCGGCAATGCGCCGCTGATTGATATCCGTAATTGTCACATGGCACATCGTCGTATCGGCTATCGTTTGTGCCATCACCTGTACGAAATCCTTCGTTTCCCTCTTCATATTGCTCTCCCAAGGATCCTTGATTTAGCCGTGCGCGCACACGAGCGCATGCTGCGACAGGCTTTTCTTTCCGCCGCCTTCTGCCAAAAATACGGACGCCGTTACATCCGCAGCATTATCGTAACACGGCGTATTGTCCCGGGCAACATGCCGATACATTTCAGCTGAATG
>JAEXCD010000116.1 GCA_023393715.1 Bacillota bacterium | reverse complement strand
GGCCGGAGGAGGACTGATACGGAGTTTGTGATATGGAGCGGAGCGCTCATAAAGGCCCGGCATGTTAAAAATGTAATAACATGCCGGGCCTTTGTAAAAATTACCGCAAACAGCGATCTGCTGCTTTGTGGCGCATAACAGACTTTCCATGGATCGTATATAAAGAACGATGGACGTAAGGCTCAGGAGCGAGGTTCCTATAGCTCCTTTTTTTTTCTGCTCTTTTTCAAGCATGTTAACAGGAATACATCCGGAAAGTAGTGCGAAGCCGCCAAAAAGAAATGCTTAAATTCTAAAATAAGTGGAAAGTATTTTACAGATCAACCGGCGTACTGATTGCGTAATCACAGATACGCGGGAGGATTGTTATGCGGTTCGCGTCATCCGCGGCAGACGCCTATGGCTGCGGCGTAACCAAATCGACGACGATCTCCGCCGGGTCGAAGGTACGCTCAATCATGCCGGACGAGTGCAGCCAGTCGATGTTGGTCTGCCAGTCCTCCAGCCTCTGAGTCAGGAAGGGTGCGCCTTCCTTTTCCATGAGCGGGAGGAGCAGCTCCATGCTGCGATGCTCGACCTCGGCGTCCAGCGGAAAGTTTTCTTCATTTTGACGGGAAAGGATCAGCTCCACCGCGGCGTTCGGATCGGATTGCATATCCCGGAAGCCCTTTTGGCAGGCGAGCAGAAAGCGCGTGTATTTATCTTTGTTATCGTTCAGCATTTTTTCGCCGGTGACGAAGACGAGGGCGTAGTGGTTTGGAATGCCGTAATCGGCCAATTTCATATAATCCATCGCGAAGCCTTCCTTTTCCAGCGCGGGAATTTCGTGGTTGATAAAGCAGTCGAAGGTGGCGTCGACCTGCTTGGTCGTCATAGAGCTCATCAGCTCGAAGCCGACGTTGATCATTTCCACATCAGACAGGCTGTGCCCGGTGCGCTGAAGCATTGTGTCGATGACGACCTCGCCAAACGGCGTGCCCGAATATCCTATTTTTTTGCCGACCAGCTGCTCCGGGGAGGTGATGCCCTTTTCCTTTAACGAGCAGACGACGACCAGGGGCTCCTGTACGACGGTGCCGATGACGCGAACCGGCGCGTTCTCGTTGGCCTTCGCGATGATCGTCTCTTCCTGATAGTACAAGCCGATATCGGCTTTGCCGGCACAGGGCATTGTCAGCGGATCGGATGCATCGGAGGGAAAGATAAAGTTGACGTTCAGCCCCTGCTCGGCAAAATAGCCCTTCTCCTGCGCCTCGTAGAGGAAGGCGTGTACGGCGTTCGGATACCAATCGAGGACGACATCGAGCTGTTCCGGCTCGGCCGTTTCCGCGGCGGCGTCTGATCCGGCCGTTTCGCCCTTTTCGGCGGGCGTTTTTCCCGGAGCGCAGGCGGCGAGGGACAGAACGAGAGCAAGTGACATCAGTACAGATAATGCTTTTTTCATGGAAAACTCCTTTTTAATTTATTCCGATAAATGTATTCCGATATGCAGAGAATCTGCCCCTGCGCGGAGAATCAGAGCTCATGCGGGAAATCTGCCCCTGCGCGAAAAATCATACCTCGCCGCGCCAGCGAACCAGCCGTCCTTCGACGGCGGAAAGAATGGCGACGAGCAAAATGGCGACGGCGGACAGCAGAACGATGGGGGCAAAGACGCCGGCGCCGTTCAGCTGGGTCATCATGCGGCGGGAAAAATAGCCGAGTCCTGCTTTGGAGCCGAGCCATTCTCCGATGGCCGCGCCGATAATACTGACGGGCAGCGCCATCTTCAGGGCGGAAAAGAAGTAGGGCAGCGCGCAGGGCACTTTGATTTTGAAGAAGAGGTCGCGCTTCGTCGCTCCGTACGTCGTCAACAGCTCGCTCATTTCGGTGTTGGCGGAGCGCAGCCCGTCATATACCGTGATGGCGATGGGAAAGAACGTGATAAGGACGCAGACAAAGACCTTGCTCCAGATGCCGTATCCGAACCAGAGCACGAAGAGCGGAGCCAGAGCCGTCGTAGGGATGGTCTGCGAGACGACGACGACGGGATAGAGCATGCGGCGCAGCAGCTCGCTGGCGTCCATGGCGATGGCGAGCAAAAGCCCGAGCGCGAGTGAAATCAGGAGCCCGAGGAAGGTAATCGTCATCGTAAAAGGAAGATGCACGAGGAAGAGCGGCTCTCGAAGCTCCCACAGGCTTTGCAGAATCTGTGTGGGCGAGGGCAGGATGTATGTCGCGTCCATTTTCTGAGCGCCGAGCTGCCAGAGCAGGAGCAGCCCAAACAGAAAAAGAAGCGAGGGAAGCTGTGTTTTCCATCGGGTTTTCATAGTGCGGCCTCCGGTTTCAGGCGTTGGATCAGCGCCTCGCGAAGCGCGATAATTTCCGGCTGTGCAAAAAACGCGCCCTTTTGCCCGGCCGGACGAGGCACGGGGACTTCGACGAGACGCCGGATGGGCGTGGCTTCCGCGACGAGAATCGTCGACGACAGGAAGAGGGCCTCCTCGACGTCGTGTGTGATGAACAGCACCGTTTTGCGGTGCTTCGCCCACTGCTCGAGCAGCCATTCGCGCATCGTAATCCGCGTAAAGTAATCGAGCGCGGAGAAGGGCTCGTCGAGCAGCAGTAATGGCTGTCCAGTCAGATTGGTGCGCGCGAAGGCCGCGCGCTGACGCATGCCGCCGGACAGCTCGTGGGGCATTTTGTCGGCGCAGCCGTCGAGGCCGACCTCACGGAGCGCGTCCTCGACCCGTGCCCGGCGTGCGCTTTTGGAGTGCATGCCGCTTATTTCGAGCGGGAGCGCGACATTTTCACCGACGGTGCGCCACGGGAACAGGAGGTCTTTTTGGGGCATGTAGCCGCAGTAGCCCTTACGCCCCGCGATGCTTTTGCCGGCGAGCTGAATCGTGCCGGAATCGGGCGGGAGAAGACCGTTGATCAGGCGAAAAATCGTGCTCTTTCCACAGCCGCTCGGCCCGATGATGCAGCAAAAGGCGCCCTCGGGCACCGAAAAAGACAGATGCTCGATGGTTGGATGCGAATCGGAGGGATACCGATAAGAAACGTCTTGAAAATTCAGCATCAGCAATCTCGATTCCAGGCCATGTCCCAAAAATCCAGCTCGAAGCGGCTGCATCGGACAAAAATATCCTCAAGGCGCTGGAGCTGTTCTTCGCTGAACCGGGCCGTCAGCTTGTCCAACCGGTCGATGAGACGTGCGTTCGTCGCCGTATAGTCCTTCGAGGTATAGCCCTGAATCCATTCGCCATAAAGGGGGTGAGCCGATGCATGAGGGATTTTTGCCAGGCGTTCGGCGATTTCGGCATAGCTCCACGAGCAGGCGAGAATGGCTGCCAGGATTTGCTCCGGGCCGCCGGCTGCGGCAATCGCGAGCATGTAATGCGTGTAGGACACGTTCGCATGGCTTGGGCGAACGTGCAGCACCTCTGCTTCCGCGATGCCCATCCGCTTCATGTAGGCGCGGTGTAGGTTCATTTCGCCGTGCAGGATCGCATCGACGTTTTCCGCGAAGAAGCACATGAGCTCTTCCTTCGGCGATTTGATGACGCCATAGGCAAAAACGCGGGCGTACTCGAAGAGGTACAGGTAATCCTGGAGCAAAAACCAGCGAAAGGCGTCGACCGGCAGCGACCCGTCGCCGAGTCCGCGCACAAAGGGATGCCCGTGAATTTCCGCCCAGGTGGGTTCGGCCGCGCGGTGCAGCCGAAGAGAGGTTGTCTTCATAATCGGTTCCTTTCCATAGCGTCAATCCCTCGCCGGCGACCAGCCGGCCTGGGGAAGTGAGACAGTGTGCCATAAAAAAGCAGGCGTCCCGAAAGGACGCCTGCCCGATACCTCGAATGGAGCAATCACTTCATTTTCGTCGCGTCCCTACGTTGGCATTATCCAAATCAGGTCGGGTCGAGGGCCGTGCCCTCCTCTCAGCCTCTTGAGAAGCTCCCCTGCCCCTCTATTGTAGGAAGAGTGGATGAACTTGTCAATGCAATGCGACGAAGGTGCGGGACGGGGCGAGCCGAGGCTTGACAGTCCAAAAAAACGTGGTAGGATAAACGAAGAACACGGCTTGCTGTGCGAAGGGGCGCACCACCTCGGGTGCGGAGACTCTTTGCGCAGTTTTTTTTGTTGCCGCCGTTTCCGCTTTTCACGGGAGGGCCACTACGTTGAGAAAAATTTGGAGGGAAAAACAATGAATCAAGACCGTCATCGTCATCTCCTGCGCATGATTACCGCATCCGTGCTCATCGGCTGCTGCTACGTGCTTTCGCCGATTTTGCGTGTTCCGGGCATGGCGCCCGTGCAGCACATATTTAATGTCATCGGCGCGGTACTGCTCGGTCCGTGGTATAATTTAGCCGACGCACTCATCGTATCGTTTTTGCGAATGACGACGATGGGCGTCACGTTTCTGGCGATTACGGGCTCCGTATTCGGCGCGGTGCTGTCGGGGCTGTTCTATCGGTATACGGGTTCGATTCTCGCAGCCATGGCGGGAGAGGTGCTCGGCACGGGGCTCATCGGCTCGATGGCGTCCTATCCCGTGATGTCGCTTTTCGTCGGTGATACGGCGTTGAACTGGTTTTTCTATACGCCGTCCTTCGTATTAGGGACACTCATTGGCGGCAGCGTCGGCGTCATCATTCTCGTCGCGCTGAAGAAGAATGGACAGCTGCAAGTGCTGCAGGAAAAACTGGGGACGGAAATCCATACGGGAAAAAGGGCGAACCCGACAGCTTGCTGACTGGGCGGTTGAATTCGCCGACCGACGGCAAGGAGGCGTTACCGGCTGCTTGAGCTCGCCGGCAGGAGACGCTGTATGCTTGAGCTCGCCGTATCGGCAAGGAGGCATTATGACAAAAAGCACGTGGGAGGTACGGAACGCAGACGCACTGGCTGAGGAGGCGCTTCAAAAATGGAACAGAAGAGCGGCCCCGAAAGGGGAAGGGCCGGCGCCGCTGATTCATTGTCTGACGCATCCTCTGGCGAGCCAGCTTATGGCAGACGCCATTTTAGCACTCGGTGCGCGGCCGATGATGGCGGAGCATCCACGGGAAGCGGCCGAGGTAACGGAGACGGCATCCGCTCTCGTGCTCAATCTGGGCAATGTGAACGATGCGCGGCTCGAAAGCATGAGCCGGTCGCTTGAAGTCGCCCGCAGGCACCGGATTCCCGTGGTGCTGGATCCTGTAGGCGCGGCCGCAAGTTCTCTTCGCCTGGAGCGTGCCCTGACCTTTCTTCGAGGAGGCGGAATTGCACTGATCAAGGGCAACGCCTCGGAGATTGAAGCGCTTGTCGAGGAGCGGCGCACAGCCAGCGGGGTCGATGCGGCGCCGATGGATGCAGCGGTTCGCAAAGAGTATGCGCGGCGCTTGCGGGAAAAGAGCGGCGCGGTCATCTGGATGACCGGCGCATCGGATTTGATTTGCGGGGCGCACAATACGGCCGTCTCGGGCGGCAGTGTGTGGATGAGCAGGCTGACCGGAACGGGCTGCCTCGGTGGGGCGGCTGCGGCGGCGATGCTGGCGCGGGGCGCGGAACGGGGAATGGATGCTGAAACCGCCACGCATTTTTGCGCTGCACTCCTTTCTTATGCGGCGCAGCGAGCGGAGCGAAGGCTGCTGCCGGGGGAGGGAAGCGGTACATTTCGCGTCCGCCTGCTGGATGAGCTGTCGCTGTTTGGCGCGCAGATGGATTTGCTGCACGCCAAATAGGCTGAAAGAAAGGGAGAAAAATGGGGAAACCATGTCTGGATATGAGCCTGTACGCGATTACCGATGCGGAGGCGATGAAGCGGAGCGATTTTCCGGATCGCCTGAGGGCGATGCTTGAAAATGGCGTGACCCTGGTACAGCTGCGCGATAAGGAGGGGTCGGTGCGGGAACGCTTAGCGCGCGCCAGGTGGATTAAAGCCATCTGTGACGAATACGACGTGCCGCTGTTGATCGACGACCGCGTGGATATTGCATTGGGGACAGACGCGGCAGGCGTTCACGTCGGTGCGGAGGATATGCCGGTCGCGCTGGCACGGAGGTTGCTCGGGCCGGATAAAATCGTCGGAGCAACGGCAAAGACGGTCGAGCGGGCGATTGAGGCGGAACGCGACGGAGCCGATTATATCGGAACGGGCGCAATCTATCCGACGGCAACCAAGGTGGTGACAAAGCTGACCGGCGTGGAGACGCTGAAACAGATCTGTCGGTCGGTGTCGATCCCGGTCAATGCCATCGGTGGCCTGACGGCGGAGAATATCGATATACTTCAGGATTCGGGGATCAGCGGAATTTGCGTAGTGGGCGCGCTGATGCGCACGGAGTCGCCGGGAGAGGCAGCCCGGAGGCTGCGGGGAAAATTGGCGCAGCTGCGCATCGGACGGCGCGCCTCCCTGTGAGAGGCATGAGCGCAGGAGGTGCGAACGAAAAAGGGGCGTACACAAGAGGTGTATACAAGGGCATGTCGGAGACGGCATGCCGTTTTTCATGCAAAAAAAAGACGCGTCATACACGCGTCTTTTTCCATACGCCCTTTCGGCAGTGATACAGAATAATCAAAAGCTCCACGGTGTCGGAGCATACATAGGTCAGCCAAAAGAAGCGAAGCGGCAGGTGCAGCGTGGAAACGATGAGGAGCATCATCGGAAGCTGAACACACCATCGGGAGATCAGGGAGGAGTAGAGCTGCGGGCGATTGTAGCCGGAGCCGTTAAAGACGACCCGCCGCCCGAAGCTGTAGGCGCAGATCACCATGGTGACGGAAATCGTTCGAATCATGTAGGTGCCCTCGGACAGGACGATCGGATCCGTGGTAAACAGCCTCATGATGGCGGACGGGAAAAGGCTGGCCGCCAGAGCGATGCAGGCGACGATCCGGACGTTCAGATTCGCCGCGATTCGCGAAATGAGCGTGGCTTCCCGGATGTCCTCCCGTCCAAGCGCGGTGCCGATGAGCGTGGATCCGGCCATCGTCATGCCAAAGATCGGCATCAGACAGAAATTCATCAGCTTTCCGTTGATGCCTGCCAGGGCAATGGCTTCGTTGCCGTACGACGTGACAAAAAAGATCAATACGGCGCCGAACAGCTGGCGAATCAGCATTTGCAGACCGGAGGGAAAGCCGACGGTGAGAAGCGCCCGGTCGATCTGCGGGTGGAGCCGAAAGAGTCCCCTGAGCGAGATGGTCACGGCGCGGCGGCCGGAGATCAAAATGAAGAAGCCGTAGAGAAACGCAATGGACGTGGCGATCACCGTGGCGAGCGCCGCGCCAAAAACACCGAGCCCGAGTCCGGGGATGGCGGTGCCCGGAATGGTTTTGAAAATAAAAAGCGGGTCGAGCACAATATTCAGAACAGCTGAAATAATCATAATATGCATCGGCGTTTTTGCGTCGTAGGTACAACGGAAAATCGTATTGACCGAATAGGACGAAAACATCACCGGGATGAAGAAAATGCGGATGGTGCCGTACTGGAATGCCGCTTCGGTGACGCGGGGATCGCTGGTGTACAGCGAGAGGATGGGGCGGAGAAACAGGGTAAGGCATACCGCGGAGATCAGAGCCAAAACAACCTTAAACGAAATGGTCTGCTCCGCGATCAGCTGCGTCCGTTCGGGATCGTTGCGGCCGTAGCTCTGCGAGATCATCGAGACCGAGCTGGAGCCGGCAACCTCGTTCAAAACCGTGAAGAGCATATAGATTGTCGAAAAGAGAGTGACGCCGGACAATGCTTCCTTTGAGATTTGTCCGACCCATGCCATATCCACAATATCGTAAAAGCTTTGCAGTGCAAAGGAAATCATCGTCGGATAGGAAAGAAGCCAAAGCTTTTTTTTCAGTTGTTTCGTATGTACGTCCTGTGGCATAAATGCCTCCTTAATATGCGCCGTCAAGCAATCGACTTCTATGGATGGTACGGCAAATGGGAAAATGGGTCAAGAACTATTTTGTCTCCTGAGCTATGGCAGCATTTTCGTTTATGGAGTATCCTTAGGGGAGCTTTGGGCATTTTACCGGCGGCTGAACGGGGATGAGGCCACGCGCGTGATGGTGTTCGGAGCCTCTCCATTACAAAAATGACATAATGCATCCTATTACAAAAATGACATAATGCATCCTATTACAACAATGACACAATGTATCGGGAAAGGGGAGTGACGCGGATGAAAAAAACGGCATTGACCATCGCAGGAAGTGATTCGAGCGGTGGAGCGGGGATTCAGGCGGATCTGAAAACGATGACACTCAACGGCGTATTCGGTATGAGCGCGATTACGGCGCTGACGGCGCAGAATACGACGGGTGTTTTCGATATCTTCGAAGTGTCCGCGCAGTTTCTGGATCGTCAGCTGGAGGCGGTTTTTACCGACATTTTTCCGGATGCGGTGAAGATCGGAATGGTGTCCTCCTCCGCGCTGATCCACACCATTGCCGAGGCGCTGCGACGGTACGGAGCGCGCAATATTGTGGTTGATCCGGTCATGGTAGCGACGAGCGGGGCGCGACTGATTTCGGATGAGGCGGTCGGGACGCTGTGCGATGAGCTATTGCCCATGGCCACGGTGATTACGCCTAATATTCCGGAAGCGGAGGTGCTCTGGGGGCGGTCGATACATACGGCTAAGGATATGGAGGAGGCTGCCCGTGCCATCCGCGATCGCTACGGCTGCGCTGTGCTGTGCAAGGGCGGACACAGCATGAACGATGCAAATGATGTTCTGGCGACGGACGCGGGAGCTCGGTGGTTCTACGGAAGGCGTATCGACAATCCCAATACCCACGGAACGGGCTGCACGCTTTCGAGCGCCATTGCGGCGCACCTGGCGAAGGGGAAATCCCTCGAGGAGGCGGTGCAGAGCGCCAAAAACTATCTTTCACAGGCTCTTTCGGCGATGTTGGATCTCGGTGCGGGAAGAGGGCCGATGGATCACGGCTTTTCGGTAGAAGGTGAATACCCGATGTGATAGAATCAAAGACACGACAGGGGAAGAGGAGCATTCTGACCCGCTATCAAATTTTGCCGCAGTCGATGGTGCGCGGCAAGGAAGGAGAAAGGATCTTATATGTTGAATGTACGCAAGGTGTGGGACGATTTATGGTGGGTAGGCGGCTCGGATCGGCGAATTTCCCGTTTCGAGAATTACATTCCGCTGAGCGAGGGCGTGTCCTACAATTCGTATCTGCTGCTGGACGAGAAGACGGTGTTATTCGATACCGTCGATTCGTCGATTGTAAATAATTGGTTCGATCACGTGGAGCTGGCATTGGGCGGGCGTCCGCTGGATTATCTCGTCGTTCATCACATGGAGCCGGATCACTGTGCCGGCATCGTTGACATTTTGGCAAAATATCCGGATTGCACGCTGATTGGCAATGTGAAAACGCTGCAGTTTCTAAAACAGTTCCGCCGCTTCGACGCGACAGATCGCGCGCGCGTCATCAAAGAAGGCGATGTGCTGGAAACCGGCCGCCATCATCTGGAATTCATCCTTGCGCCGAATGTGCATTGGCCGGAGGTCTTCATGACGTATGACCGGGACCGCAAGGCATTGTTTTCGGCGGATGCGTTCGGCTCCTTCCGCGCGGTCGGCGGCAATATTTTCTCGGACGAGGTCGATTACAGGCATGATTTCCTGGACGAGGCGCGCCGATACTATCTGAACATCGTCGGGAAACAGGGGGCGTCGGTCATAAAGCTCTTCAAAAAGCTGGAAGGGCGTGAGCTCGCGGAGCTTTTGCCGCTGCACGGCCTGATCTTCCGGGGAGACGATGTCGCAATGATTTTGCAGAAATATCAGACGTGGGCGAGCTTTGAGCCGGAAGAGCGCGGCGTCGTGATCGTATACGCATCCATGTATGGAAATATGGCGGAGGCTGCGGACGCACTGGCTTTGAAGCTTGCCGAACGCGGCGTCAGGGGCATCAAAATGTACGATGTTTCACAGACCTCGCTTTCTCAGGTTCTGTCGGAGTGCTTCCGCTATTCGCATGCGGTTTTTGCATGCATCAACTATTGCACCGAGCTGTACTACAATATGCACAGCCTGCTGCATGAGCTCAGGCTGTCAAACTATAAGAACCGCGCCTTTGCATTGATGGTCAGCAAATCGTGGGGCGGAAAAGCCAAGGAGCGCGCGCTGGAGCTTCTGGAGGCCTGTCCGAATGTGGTACAACTCGGCGAGACGCTCGAAATTCTGACGCAGCTTTTGCCGGAGCAGGAGAAGGATCTCGATGCCCTGGCGGAGGCGATCGCATCGGATGTTCTGACAAAATAGGGGCGGATACACATCCCGAACGATCGATTCGGTTGTTCGGGATGACTTTGTTCAAAGGATTTTCCGGTCTTTGTGTCGGAAAGAGCGTTTTGAGTGCCCGTTTTATTTCATCGAATCAAAAAGGAGCCAACAGGACAAAATGGGACATAAACCGAAGTTTCGAAAGGATGGGGTGCGCATTCTGGAGGTCGTACTGGCCAGCTTTTTAATGGCCTTCGCCATGAATACCTTTTTGGAAGAGGGCGGGCTGGTGCCGGGCGGGTTCACCGGTTTGAGCAAGCTGACGCAGCGGATCTGCATGTCGATATTTGGCATCGACATTCCCTTTTCCGCCATCAACCTCTCGCTGAATGCCATCCCGGCAATCTATGCCTTCCGGCATGTCGGGAAAAAGTTTGTGATTTATTCCTGTCTGGTGATTTCGCTGACGGGCTTTCTCATCGACCTCATGCCGGTCGTTCCTCTGACGCACGATATGCTTCTCATCACCGTGATTGGCGGCGTCCTCTATGGCGTGGCCATCGGCATTGCCTTAAACGCAAATGCCAGCAGCGGAGGGACGGATTTTATCGCCATGGCGATTGCGGATCGTTACAACATCCCGGTATGGAACTATATGCTGGTATTCAATGCGGTCATCATCCTGATCTCCGGATGGCTGTTCAGCGTCGATGCCGCGTTGTATTCGATTCTGTTTCAATTTACCGCAACAAAGGTCATCAATCTGATGCATATGCGCTATCAGCGCAAGACGGTCTACATTATTACGAAGGATCCGCAGCCGCTGGCCGATGCGCTGATGAAGCTGACGCACCACGGCGTGACGCGCTTTGAGGGGCTCGGTTGCTACAGCGGGGAATCCCGGTACCTGCTCTACATGGTCGTCAGCAAAAAAGACATTCGAACGATTAAACACTTTCTGCGCGGTCTGGAGCCGGAGGTGTTTATGAACGTCGCGGATTCGGAGCAGCTGGGCGGATACTTTTATCTCGAACCGATGGAATAACAGAAAGAGCGCACGGGCCTGTCTCGTGCGCTCTTTAAGGAGAAGGCATGGACGCACAACAATGGAAAAAACGGAATACCTGTATCGTAACCGCTCTTTCGCTGATGGCGCTGGGCTGGATTTTGCCCGCGCCCAACGGGCTGAGCCGGGGCGCCGTTCAGGTGACGGGAATATTTGCCGGAACGCTCCTCCTGTGGCTCACCGTCGCCATCGACTGGCCGAGCGTATTATGTCTGGCGATGCTGTTTCTGGTCGACGGTTTGAAGCCGGATGTCGTTCTGAAGAGCTCTCTGGGGAGCTCGACATTCGCGTTTCTGCTTTTTACCTTTCTGTGTACGTATGCATTATCCAAAACCGAATTTGTCCGCCGCTGCGCCGTCTTTTTCATTTTAAATCCGATCCTTGGGCACAGCCCGCGCGTCATACTCATCCGTTATCTGCTCTGTGTGCTTTTGCTGGGCTTGTTTATGTCTCCGACGGTGCTCTTTGTACTTTGTCTGCCGATTCATGAAGAAATTTGTGCGCTGCTGCACCTCAAAAAGGGAGATCGCCTGGGGACGGCGCTGATGACGGGTATGGCCTTTTGCTGTGCGCTTTCCTCCGGGATGACACCGATCGGTCATGTCTTTCCGGTTATGGCGATGGGCTTTTATGAAACGGCGACAAAAATGACGGTTTCTTATGGGGCATACATGGCTTTTGCGCTTCCGATCGGCTTTCTTTGCTTTCTCTTTCTTCTGGGTCTGATCTTCTGGGGGCTTCGCCCCGATTTGAACGCGTTTTCCGCATTTGACGGGAAACGGTGGGCGCGGCAGCCGGAGGCGATGTCCTCGCGGGAGAAAAAAACAGTGGCAGTCTTCTTTCTCGTCGTCGCTTTATGGCTCGCGCCGACCTTTCTCAAGCCGCTTTTTCCCGCATTTGCGAAAGGCTTGTCCGAGCTCGGAACCGCCTTCCCGCCGATGGTCGGCGCAGTGCTGCTCCTGATTCTGACGGATCTGAAGCAGCCGCTTCTGACGTTTTCCGACGGCTGTGCGAAGGGAATCGGCTGGGGCTCGATGATGATGGCTGCGTCAACGCTTGCGCTGGGCGCGGCGATGACGCATGCCGATATCGGACTTACCGACTATTTGTCGGGACGTATTGCGAACGCGGTGCTCGGCTGGGAGCCGATGCTGCTCGTCTTCATCTTTACGCTGTGGGCGGCGGTTCAGACGAACGTTTCCTCGAATATGGTGACGATTACCGTGGTTTGCACTGCGGCGCTGCCCATCGTGCTCGCGTCGGAGGGGCGCATCAGCGCTCCGGCGGTCGCCTCTCTCGTCGGCATGATGGGAGCCTTTGCATTTGCAACGCCGCCTTCTCATCCCAATATCGCACTTGCTGCGGCGTCCGGCTGGGTATCCACACGTCAGCTGTTGGGCTATGGACTGGCTTTGATGTTGTTTTCGGTATTTGTTTCCGTTTTTTTCGGCTACCCGCTGGCGCAGGCGATGATGGGGATGTAACAGGATATGGCATGAAGAGGAGGAAGCTATGATCTATACGCTGACGCTCAATCCGGCATTGGACTATTACATGGAGGTGCCGGACTTTGTCGAGGGAACGGTCAATCGCTCGGTAAAAGAACAGCTCACTGCGGGAGGAAAGGGAATTAACGTCAGCCGCACGCTGCGCCGCTTGGGCGTGGATTCGGTTATTCTGGGCTTCGCCGGCGGAGCAACGGGCGACCACCTCTGTCAGATGCTGGCCCGGGAGGGGCTGAACGAAGAGCTTATCCGCCTGAAATCGGGCATGACGCGTATCAATGTAAAGATTCGGGGCGGCCGGGAAACAGAGGTAAATGCCATGGGTCCGGAAATTGCGCAGGCGGCGCAGGAGCGCCTGCTGTCCCAGATGGATACCCTGCAGTCGGGAGACGTGCTCGTGCTGTCCGGTTCTCCGGGCCGCTCGGGAGAGGCGTTCATGACCAATGTTTTGGAAATGGCGCGGGAAAGAGCCGTTCGCCTTATCGTCGATATGAGCGGAGACAGCCTGAGGAACGCTCTGGCCTACCGCCCGTTTCTCGTAAAGCCAAACCGCCGCGAGCTGGAGGAGCTGTTCGGAGAATGCGCGTCGAGTCTGGCCGATCTCCATCGCATGGCACAGAAGATGCAGCAGCTTGGAGCGCAAAATGTGCTGGTTTCACTGGGCGAGGAGGGGGCCTATTTGCTGACGGGCACGGAGGAGCTTTTTGAGCGTGCGCCGCTGGGCAAGGTCGTTTGCGCCGTCGGCGCCGGCGATTCTCTGGTTGCGGGATATTTGTTCGGCCTGTGCAATCGATGGACCGATCAGCAGATCCTGCGCTTTTCGGTTTTCTGCGGGTCCGCGTCGGCCTTTGCCGAGGAGGGTGTGACGAGAGAAGGGATTGAACGCCTGATGGAAGGAGCAGCGGATGAATATTTCTGAGCTTCTTACGGTGGAGCGCATCCGGCTTGACTGCCGGCCGGCACCGAAGAATGAGGTTTTGGATACGGCCATTTCCTGTATGGACCGCTTTGGCGTCCTGTCCGATGCGGCGCAGTTTCGCGAAAGCGTCCTTCGGCGGGAACGGGAATTTACAACGGGTGTGGGCGATGGCGTGGCACTGCCGCACGGTCAGAGCGAGGGCGTTCGGGAGCTCGCTCTTTTTGTCATGGTTTTTCCGGAAGGGACGGATTTCGAATCCTTTGACGGACAGAAAACACAGCTGCTTTTTCTGATCGCTGTGCCAAAACGGCTGCAGGGCCTTCATCTAAAGCTGATTTCCCGCCTGTCGGGTCTGCTGCTCGATGGAGCGCTGCGCCGGAGGCTCGTCGCGGCGGGGAGTCCGGAAGAATTTTTAGCGTTGCTCGAGCAGGCGGAAAGGGAACGCTTTGCGGAAGAGCCGAAGACGCAAAAGGACGTAACGCTGCTGGCGGTGACCGCCTGTCCCACGGGCATTGCGCACACGTATATGGCGGCGGAGGCGCTCGAAAAGGCAGGCCGGGAGCTGGGAATCGCGCTCAAGGTCGAGACGAACGGCGCCTCAGGCGTCGAAAACGCGTTGACAGCGGAGGAGATTCGTCAGGCAAAGGCGGTGATTATCGCGGCGGACCGGGAAGTGGACATGGAGCGCTTTCAGGGCAAGAGGCTGATTCAGGCGCGCGTCGCCGATGGCATTTATCATCCGGAGGAATTGCTTCAGCGCGCGCTGCACGGTGGCGGAACAATCTACGCCGGCCGGAACGATTCGGCGCAGGAGCCCCGCACGCATCGGTATGGCAAATGGTATGAGCTGTTGATGAGCGGCCTGTCCGCGATGCTCCCGCTGGCCATCGGCGGCGGTATTCTGACGGCGATCGCCTTTTTGCTGGATCCCAGTGTGCGGCCTGTGACGGAATGGAATCGCGGCTTCACGGCGGCGCAGCTCTGCTATTTTGTCGGGGCAAGGGCGATGATGCTGCTCTTTCCGGTGCTGTCCGGCTTTCTGGCGAAGAGTATTGGCGGACGCTCCGCTTTTGCGGCTGGCTTCGTGGGCGGAGCTCTGGTTCAATATGGAGAAGCGGGCTTGTTTGGAGCGCTGGCGATCGGTCTTGCGGCGGGGTGGATTACACTTCTTCTGCAGCGGGGACTTTCCATTTTACCCAAGGCGATGGACGGGATAAAATCCTCGGTATTATATCCGGTTCTGGGAATTTTCTTTGTCGGCCTCACCGCCCTTCTTCTCATCAATCCGCTCTTTTCCTCGTGGAATAAGGGACTGATGCAGCTTTTGCGCTCGCTCGATTCCACAAATCGGATCGTATTCGGAGCTTTGCTCGGCGGGATGATGGCGGTCGATTTTGGCGGGCCGGTCAATAAGACGGCATATCTGTTTGCCACTGCTTCACTGATCGAGGGTCCCTCGCAGGCGATGGCGGCGGCCATGGCAGGCGGAATGGTGCCGCCGATTGCGATTGCCGTTGCCATGTCGCTGTTTCCAAAAAAATATACGGCGGATGAAAAAAAGCTGCGGTGGAGCAGCCTGCTGTTCGGCGCTTCATTTATCACCGAAGGCGCGATTCCCTTTGCGGCTGTGGCGCCTCTTCGCGTGATTCCGCCCTGCGTGGCGGGGGCGGCTGTGGCGGGCGCGCTGTCGATGCTTTGGCAATGCGCGATTCGGACGCCGCACGGCGGGCTGTGGGTGATTCAGCTGATGGCGAAGCCGTGGCATTTTCTGGCCGCGCTCGCGCTCGGCGCGCTTGCGGCCGGGGTGCTCCTCGGACTGGCCCGAAAGGAAGGTGTATAAGCGCACGGAGAAAAAAGAGATAACGTTTCCTCTTTTTGTTTGACAAGAAAATAAATGGGAATAGAATAAAATAAACAAAAAGAATCAACAGAAGAGAAAACGTTTATATTAAAAAGCGAGGCGCGCAATGCGGATTACATCGCAAAAGTGGATAAAAAGAAGAAAACATGCGCTCTCCGGGACGTTTGGAGGTTCCCGGGCACAGCGCTGGGTGCGGTTGTTTTTCGGGCTGATGCTTGCGGGTCTGGGAATCGGCCTCCAACACGAGGCGCTGCTGGGAACCAGTCCGATGTCTACGCTGTGCAACGGATTTGCGCGGCAGGTGGGCGTTGAGAACGGCCAGGCGCAGATTATCTGGAACCTTATCCTCGTCCTTCCGTGCCTGATTTGGAATCGGGAACGATTGGGATGGGGAACGTTGTGCTGTATTGTTTTCATCGGAAGCTTTTGCGATCTTTCCGTCTTCGCATTTCATTTGCACCGGATGAATCAGTGGCGCTTATCCGTCCGTTTTCTCTTTTCGCTGATCGGGATCATCGTGCAGGCTGCGGGACTTAGTCTGTACGTGTCGACCAATATGGGGTTGGGCGGCGTTGAGGGCTTTGCGAGCCTTGTGCAGAAGAAAACAGGGTGGTGCTGGCGTAAAGCCAAGACCCTGGTGGACGGGGTGCTTCTGTTTGTGGGGATTGCTTTCGGCGGCGCCTATGGCGTCGGTACGGTGTGTGCTACGGCGCTGAACGGGACGCTGATGCAATACTTTTTGAAGAGATTGGGGCACGGACAGAATCGGAGAAAGCGCACTTCCTCCTGAGGCAAATCGTATCTTTTGCAAGGACGGTTGATTTTTTCTGTGTGGTACGCTATACTATTTCAGTCACTTGTCTGTACAGGGGTTTAGTTCAGTGGTAGAACGTCGGTCTCCAAAACCGAATGTCAGGGGTTCAAATCCTCTAACCCCTGCCACAGGGGCCTGTAGCTCAGGTGGTTAGAGCGCACGCCTGATAAGCGTGAGGTCGTTGGTTCGAGTCCATCCAGGCCCACCAGAGGTTCGAGAGCATCGTTCGATGCCCTCGAACTTTTTTATTGCGAGAACAGAAGCACCCGTTTGCCGCGCCGAGCGTTACGGCATCGAACATCCGTAAAAAAGCCAGACAGAAGAGCCCGGCCAAAGGACTTCCTTGGCCGGGCTTTTTCCGTTTTCTTACTTTGTTTCTTTCTCCGTTTTCTTACTTCGTTTCCTTCTCTTCCTTTGTGCGAAGCAGACCGAATTGAATGGTTGCCAAGCTGAAAATGATGAGCGCGAAGATGTAGAAGGAGTACTGTAAAACCTCAATCGGCGATACGCCTGAGAGGCCGGTGACGATCAGCATGCCGCCGTCGTGCGGGCACAGAGCGAGGAATGCGCAGGCAAAGATGTCCAGAATGCTCGCCAGGCGTTTCGGCGCGATATTGAACTTAAAGCCGATTTCCTTTGCGATCGGAGCGGTGATGATAATCGAGAGAGTATTGTTGACCAGAGAGATCGAAAGAAGTCCGGCCAGCGCGGCAATGCCGTACTCGGCGCCTTTGCGATCCTTGATTCGCTTGCTGATTCCGTTGATGAGCCATTCGATACCGCCGTAGTACTTGATCAGGCCGATCAGGCCGGAAATGAGGATGGCGACGATGGTAATGCTCATCATATCGCTCATGCCTTCGCCGATCGCCTGAATCCAGGGCAGGAAGCCGATTGAGCCGGTGCCGATGCCGATGATGCCCGTCATGATAATGCCGATGAAGAGGACGCCGGTGACGTTAAAGCCCATCAGCGCAATGACCAGAACGACGATGTACGGAAGGATGCGGATCAGGTGAAATTCGAGATTTCCCGTGATCTGAGCGGCATCGCCGACAAAGGCGTACAGAATTGCGGCGACGATAGCGGCGGGGAGCGCAATAAACAGGTTCATCTTAAACTTATCGCGCATCTCAGCGCCCACGCCCTGCGTTGCCGAGATCGTCGTATCGGAAATGATGGACAGGTTATCACCGAAGTATGCGCCGCCGATAACCGCTGCGCAGGCGATGGCCAGATTCATATTCGTGCTTTCCGCAATACCGATCGCAATCGGCGCCATGGCAGCGATGGTGCCCATGGAGGTTCCGATGGCGGTCGAGATAAAGCAGCTCATCAGGAACACGCCCGGGACGAGGAACTGTGCGGGGATAAAGGTAAGACCCAGGTTGACGACGGAATCCACGCCGCCCATTGCTTTCGCCGCACCCTGAAATCCGCCGGCGAGCAGGTAAATCAGACCGATGAGCATTACGCCCGAATTGCCGGCGTTTTCCGAAAAGACATCGACTTTTTTGCCGAATGAGACGCCGGGATTCATAATCAGGGCAATGCCGACGCCGATGATGAGGGCGACGTGTCTTGGGAACTGTTTGAACGCGTTTTCTGCGCCGATGCTTGTAAAGAAGAGCCCGGAGCCGATATACAGTGCTAAAAAGACCAATAGAGGAATAAACGACCAACCGCCCAGATTTTTCAGAACATTCTGCTTCTCTTTCATGGCTATTTCCTTTCTTTTACTGCTTTTTCCATTGAAGCCAGTGCTTTTTCCAGTGTGGCGCGGGGACAAGCCGCATTCAAGCGGAAATATCCGCTGCCGCCGATGCCGAATTCGGTGCCGCCGGTCAGGCCGACCTTCGCGTGCTCCGCAAAAAACGGGATGAGCTCTTCATCCGACAAGCCCAGCGCCCGAGCATCTACCCAAGCGAGATACGTCGCCTCCGGCACGTAGGTTTTCAGTTGGGGAATATGCGCCTCAAAGAAATCGACGATGAATTTCAGGTTGTCGGCGATGTAATCCGTGAGCTGTTCCAGCCATTCCTCGCCGTACCGGATGGCCGCCATCGTCGCTTCCATGCTGAAGCAGTTGTTCCGCGCGATATCCATGAGACGCAGCTGAGCGACGTAGGCATCCTTTCCCTCGACGGTCGGGAAGATCATGGTTGCTGCCTGCAAGCCGGCCAAATTGAAGGTTTTGCTCGACGAGGTAAAGGTCGTCGTGATCGCTTCCACCTCGGGCGACAGGCTGGCGAAGCAGGTGTGCTTCGAGCCGTTCAGCATGAGATCGGCGTGAATTTCATCGGAAAAAACGGGAACGTGGTATCGCAGGCACAGCTCGGCGATCTTTGAGAGTTCTTCGACCGTCCAGACGCGTCCGACGGGGTTGTGCGGGTTGCAGAGGATGAAGAGCGAAGCGTCCTTCAGCTTGGACTCAAAGTCCTCGAAATCCATCTGCCATTTCCCGTCGACCTGGATGAGCGGATTGACAACGAGCGTGCGCCCCGTGTTCTTTACGATGTCGGCAAAGGGGTGGTACACCGGCTGTGAGATGACGACCTTGTCCTGCGGCTTTGTAATCATCTGCAAAAGAATGCGCATGCCGGGAATGACGCCGGGCGTGAACGCCATGTGTGTCGTCTTTGGCGTATAGCCGTTTCTTCTGGTTTGCCAGTCGGCAATCGCCTGGAAATATTTCGGCGTGCGGTAGGTATAGCCGAAGATGCCCTGATCGGCGCGCTCCTTGATGGCGGCGACGATCTCGGGGCAGGTCTTGAAATCCATGTCCGCAATCCAGAGAGGAATGAGATCGTTTGTACCGTAATGCAGCACGCTTTCCTCGTATTTCGCAGAATTATTGTTCTCTCTGCTGACGATTTCATCAAAAAAATATTGCATATAAGTCCCTTCCTTTCTGAGTATGAGGTAGCACAAACCATGCCAAGTTATGAAGCGCGAAAAACAGCCGCGTAAGGCGCAGCCCTCGCGGCACAATGGGTTAAACAGGATAAAAAAACAGGCTAATGGGTATTGCCCATTAGCCTATTAAAAAGCGGACTTCCTGGGCGCGCGCCGGGTTGATGCGGGTGCCCCCTCGTCCGACGCGAGACTGGATGAGCTCCTTTTGCGTCAGCGCCTTCAAAATACTGCGAACCTCACCTTCGCTGACGGAAAGGCCGATTTCATCCAGCGCCTGCCGGATGGCCTTTCGCCCGATTCCCGCGGGGCTGGAGGATAAAATGCGAAGCACCTGTTTTTCCTTTGGCGTGAGCAGGCCGGAGGCGGGGAACTCCGCGGCGGCGTCTTCCAGCATTTCACTCGGCAGGTCGGAGGGATGGACGACGTCTAATTCCATAAATTTCAGATATTCCAAAATGTTTTTCAGCTCACGGACGTTTCCCTCCCACGGATAGCGCAGGAAGAGCTGTTCGCATTCGCCGGAAAGCTCAAAGTCGGCATGAATTTGCCGTTTGATCGCGCCGATCAGCAGCGGAATATCGTCCGGACGCTCCCGAAGCGGCGGAATTTCGATGGGCAGTGTATTCAGGCGGTAGTACAGATCCTTTCGAAAGATGCCGCTGCGCACCTTTTGGCGGATATCCTCGTTGGAGGCACAGATGACGCGGACGTCGATCGCCACGGTCTTGACGTCGCCGACGCGCATG
The DNA here is from genome assembly GCA_023393715.1 of Bacillota bacterium. Taxonomy (GTDB): domain Bacteria; phylum Bacillota; class Clostridia; order Tissierellales; family Peptoniphilaceae; genus JAEXCD01. Next base: position 1,708 of record JAEXCD010000116.1, on the reverse strand, counting down.
ATTTCCTTTTCCTCCAGAACGCGCAGGAGCTTGATTTGGAGATTGGGGCTCATCGCCTCGATTTCATCTAAAAAAATCGTACCCTTATGCGCCTGCTCAAACAGGCCGAGCTTTCCGCCCTTCGCGGCGCCGGTGAAGGCCCCCTCGACGTAGCCGAACAATTCACTTTCGAGAAGATTGTCCGGAATCGCGGCACAGTTGATGGCGACGAAGGCGTTGTCTGCGCGCTGCGAAGCGTTGTGAATCGAATGGGCAAACAACTCCTTTCCCGTGCCGCTTTCCCCGTACAGCAGGACGGAGAGATCGGTTTGCGCCATTTTTTTGGCGATATGCTTGGCGCGGCTCATTTTTTCACAGCACGAAATGATATCGCTGAAGGTATATTTGGCGGAACCGGTTTTCTGCACGAGCTGCTTTCGGATATCGGCCTGACTTTTTTCGAGCTCCATAAATTTCTGAAGCATGATGTAGTGACCGACGTATTCACCGGACATCGTGATTGGCGTGACGGAGACGGAATACTGCTCGTTGAAAAACTTAATGAGGTAATGACTGCGGTCCGGGTCGTTTTCCAGAAAATCGATGGTGGAAAATTCGCGGATGCACTTGGTGACGTCGTCAAAGAGAACCTGTGATTTGAGATATCCGGTATATTTTTCCGCCAGCGGATTAAAAATCGTGATACGGTGATTGGCGTCGACGCCGACGAGGCCGAAGTTGACGTGCTCGACCAGAACCTCAAAGCGGTTTTCCATGCGCAGGGTTTCGTTTCGCAGCGCGTTGAGCGAATAATCCTGTTCGGCAAGGCTTTCGATGTAGCGGGCGTATGCCGGTTTGGAAAAGATGAAGCGAAGTCCCAGCTTCAGCGTGATTTCCGTGATGGTGTTGGCGGACAGACACCGATTGCCCATGTCGATCAGCTTCGTCACGCTCGGCGGCGCATAGCGCGCTTCGCCGCTGGTAATCGCAAAGGACTCGTCGGTATCCGGCGCGCCCGGATAGTACGGGATGAAATGAATGTTGTTCACGCCGAGATAGTAGAGATCGGAGATGGATTCCCGCGCCATTTTTTCGCTGAGATTGATAAAGAGTGCGCTGGTCGGCGCGAGATTGCGCAGCCGCTCGATATCCTTTTTGAGAAAGGTCAGCTGAACGATGACGATCTTCGACACGGCGTCAATTTTTGACAGAACCTCGTTGTGCACATCGGAGGAAGTCGTCGAAATGAGGTAGAGATCGTGTGAGCCGATATGCGCAATACCGGTTCCGTCAACGGAATAGAGAACGGTTTCGATTTCCGAACCGTAGATGGCGTGCAGGCTTTTTTCATAGGAAAGCCCGACGGCGTGCGAAATGCTGATGATGGCAATACTTTTCAAGGGAGTACCTCCTGAGGCGCGGCGGGATGAGACGGGGATGATTAGGTCGAAAAAGCGCGCCGGACGGCCGACCGGGCGGCTTGTATCAGATTTTTTGTGTAGCAGCGCTTTTTATCCGCGAGACAGAGCAGGGGCGTGCGCAGCCCATAGGGCGAAAAATCTCCGGCGGCATCCGGACATACGGTAACGTCGAGCTGTTCGCCGTTCCAGCTGCCGACGTGGCGGGGAAGCCGAATCTCGACCTCGTCCCCGTTGCGCTGGATACGGGAAAACTGATCCTCGTAGGCAAGTCGGAGCTCTGTCGCACTGCGGATTTGAAAGGTCAGATA
>JAEXCD010000100.1 GCA_023393715.1 Bacillota bacterium | reverse complement strand
ACGCGGAAGACAAGACGAAAACGCGAAAGATAAGGACACAGCATCGGCTCGGCGCGCCGGGCGAGAGCCGAAAACAACGCGAAAACAACAGGAGGGTTCATTATGGATATGTTTTGCTATCAATGTCAGGAAACCGCCGGCGGCACGGGCTGTACCCGCTCCGGCGTCTGTGGGAAAAAGCCGGATGTCGCGACGATGCAGGATCTGCTGATTTATGTGACAAAGGGGCTTGCGAGCGTATTGACAAAAAAGCGGGCGCTGGGATTGGCGGTTTCGAAAGAGGAAAATCACCTCGTCACATGGAATCTGTTTATCACCATTACCAATGCGAATTTTGACCGCGAGGCGATCGAGGAGCAAATCGAAAAGACGCTCGCAGTAAAGCAGCGTGTACTCGGCGAGCTTTCCGATCTCAGCGGGCTGCCGGACGCCGCGCTGTGGACGGGCGAGCGCGCGGATTTTATGGGACAGGCGATTTTGGTCGGCGTACTGGCGACGGGCGACGAGGACATCCGAAGCCTGCGTGAGCTCATCACCTACGGCTTAAAGGGTCTGGCGGCTTATTCGAAGCACGCGAATGCTCTGAATCAGGACGACGAAGAGATCGATGCGTTCGTGCAGCGCGCGCTGACAAAGACGCTGGACGACAGCATGGATGTCGGCACGCTGATCGAGCTGACGCTGGAAACCGGGAAATTCGGCGTGCAGGGCATGGCGCTTTTGGACGGAGCGAATACGGGCGCCTACGGACATCCGGAAATCACGGCGGTGGAGCTTGGCGTGCGCAGCAATCCCGGTATTTTGATCTCGGGACACGACCTGCGCGATCTGGAAATGCTTTTGGAGCAGACCGAGGGAAGCGGCGTCGATGTGTATACGCATTCGGAGATGCTTCCGGCACACTATTATCCGGCCTTCAAAAAGTACGCTCATTTCGCAGGGAATTACGGAAATGCGTGGTGGAAACAAAAGGAAGAATTCGAAAAGTTTAACGGTCCGATTCTGATGACGACCAACTGCGTCGTCCCGCCGGCGGAGAGCTACCGGGATCGCCTGTGGACGACAGGCGCGACGGGTGTAGCAGGCTGCCGCCACATTTCAGGAGGACATGGGGAAGAGAAGGATTTTTCCGCACTGATCGAGCAGGCGAAGCGCTGCGCACCGCCGCAGGAGCTCGAAAGCGGGCAGATCATCGGCGGTTTTGCGCACGAGCAGGTGTTCGCCCTGGCAGACAAGGTGGTCGATGCGGTGAAATCCGGCGCCATCCGCAAATTCGTCGTCATGGCGGGCTGTGACGGCCGCATGAAATCACGCAACTACTATACGGAGTTTGCGCAGAGGCTGCCAAAGGACGTTGTCATTCTGACTGCGGGCTGTGCCAAGTACAAGTATAACAAGCTGCCGCTCGGCGACATCGGCGGCATTCCGCGCGTGCTGGATGCGGGGCAGTGCAACGACTCGTATTCTCTGGCGCTGATCGCGCTGAAGCTCAAGGAAATCTTTGGGCTGGACGACATCAATGAGCTGCCGTTGGCGTTCAACATCGCGTGGTACGAGCAAAAAGCGGTGATCGTGCTTCTGGCGCTGCTGTATCTCGGCGTCAAAAACATTCACCTCGGGCCGACGCTTCCGGCGTTCCTGTCGCCCAATGTGGCCAAGGTTCTGGTCGAGAATTTCGGCATTGCAGGCATCGGCACGGTCGATGAGGATATCGAATTGTTCTTCGGCGAAGCGCCGGCAGCAAAATAGAACCGCAGCGACACAGCACGGCAAAACAGAACAGCAACGGTATTGTGCAGCAAAACAGAGCAGAAAAGGCACGGTGTGAAAACACCGTGCCTTTTCTGTAAGGAGAGTGAAGCGTTGTGCAAACGCGTGCCTCAGTGGTATTTGTAAAAGCCCTCGCCGGAGGAAACGCCCAATTTTCCGGCGTCCAGGTATTGCTTTACGAGCTCGGCCATGCCGGCGTAATTGTACGGGGTACCCGATTGGGCATGCTGAAGGTGCTGATTGAGTACATTATACACCGTTGTCAGTCCGATTACATCCATAATGCGAAACGGACCGGCCGGCGCACCGGTGCCCAGCATCCATGTTTTGTCAATCGTCTCGGGATCGGCAATGCCCTTTTCCAGAAGATCGAGCCCCGCGTCGAGGAACGGCACGAGCATCGAGTTCAGAATATAGCCGGGCTGCTCCTTTTTCAGGGGGAGCGGGATCATGCGGATCGCCTGTGCAAAGGCGACGACGGCATCAAAAGCGGCAGGCGAGGTCGCTGCATGACCCATGATTTCGGCGGTATTGTTGCGCCAGATCTGGTTGGCAAAATGCAGTGCGAGATATTTTTCGGGACGCCCCGTATATTCCGCGAACTGCGAGGGGAGCAGCGTCGACGAATTGGTGACGAGGATGGTTTTTTCGTCGAGCAGCGGGGCGAGCGCGGTATAAAACGCGATTTTGGACGGCACATCCTCGGCCACCGCCTCGATGATCAGATCGGCGTCTTCTGCCGCCCTGGCCAGATCCAATTCCAGCCGGATGCGGTCGTATGCCTTCTCGGCCCGTTCCAGGCTTTCATCAAAATCAAAGGCGCCCGCGTCGGCCAGACCGCGGCACCACGCCGGGCCGGTGCCGTCCTGTGCGCCGCGCATCTGAAGCAAAGCCTCGCGGTACGTGCTTCTCAGCTGTGCAAGCTTAGGCTGTGTGCGTGTGATTGAGCTCTCGCTGCGAAGCCAAATCGTGACGTCAAATCCGGAATAGGCCGATTGATAGGCAATCTGGCTGCCCAGAACGCCGCCGCCGGCCACTACGATTTTTTTCATATGTGATCTCCTTTACAGATGTTTCTATTATCAATGTTTGCTTACTTGAGACGAAATATCGTCGCGCCATTCATACCCGAATGTGCCGTAAAAAAACAGGCGCCTCGGAAGAGGGCCTCAAAAAAGGGTGCTTTGCGAAAAGAGACCTCCGGGAAATACTTGTGGTGGAAATGAGCACAGCGCCGTGCTACAATAAAAATGAATAATTAACCGACAGATCCGAACCTGAGAGGAAGGTAAGGTACATGAAAAGACGGAGCATAAAACGGCTGTTTGGTATGGTGGCGGCGCTGTCCTGCGGATGCTGTCTTGTGGCCTGCGGGGAGAAAATCGAGGAGCCGCGTGAGGAAAAACCGGTCATTTATCTGTATCCGGAGGCGAAGACAGATGTCACAGTGAAGCTGGACTATGCCGGGAGACTGACGAGCACGTATCCTGCGTACAACGACGGCTGGAAGGTTTCGGCTGATCCGGACGGTCTTTTGACGGATGAAAACGGACAAACCTACAATTATCTCTACTGGGAGGGCGCGAAGCGTACGGATTACGATTTTTCCGAGGGCTTCTGCGTAGCCGGGGCCGATACCGCTGCTTTTCTGGAAGACGCCCTGAGCCAATTAGGGCTTACCCGGAGGGAAGCAAACGAGTTCATTGTCTACTGGCTTCCGCTCATGGAGGCGAATCCCTACAACCTTATTGCATTTCAGTCTGACCGGTACACACAATCAGCGCAGCTGTCCGTTGAACCGGCGCCGGATACGCTGCTGCGGGTGTTTATGGCGTGGAAGCCGCTGGACAATGCCGTGGACATTCCCGCACAGAAGCTCACCGCTCCGGTACGCACGGGCTTTACGGTGGTGGAGTGGGGCGGCTGTCAGATCCAATAGCGCCGCGCTTTCCGCGCGGTCTGCCTTAGGTCATGTGTGGCAGGACAGACCCATTTGCACGAGTTGATAAAGTATAAGGAGCGTAAAATGACGATTGCCTATCGAACAGAGTATATTTCGCCAATCCGAAAGCTCATCCTGTCGAGCGACGGGGAGGGGCTTACCGGTGTGTGGCTGAGCGAGCAGAAATATTTGGAGGCGACGCTAAAGGATAAGGAAATTTGTGAAAAGGACGATCTTCCGATTTTTGAGCAGACGAAGCAGTGGCTCGACCGCTATTTCTCGGGGAAGCGTCCGAAAATTCAGGAGCTTGTCCTGCATCCGGAGGGCAGCCCCTTCCGTCAAAGGGTATGGGCTCATCTCTGCGCGATCCCCTACGGAGAAACGACGACCTACGGTGCGATTGCGGAAAAGGTCGCCCTGGAGATGAATCGGCCTCATATGTCGGCGCAGGCAGTCGGCGGTGCCGTGGGGCATAATCCGATTTCGATCATTATTCCCTGCCACCGCGTGGTGGGCACGCAGGGGAGCCTGACGGGCTATGCCGGCGGCCTCGATGTGAAAAAATGGCTGTTGTCGTGGGAAGGTGTGGATATGTCCGGCCTGAGCGAGCCAAGATACACCACGGCGCCGTAGCGGCGCATTTCCGGCGTGTTTTATGAGGTCTCTCTTTTTGCCGGGAACAGGATTTTTCTGTGCGGGCATCGACTGAGGCGGGCGGTTGGGCGGTGCAGGCGGGCGCAGCGTGATGCTGAGGAAAAGGGATGAGGGTGCGATGGAATGCGTCAAAATAACCGTGATGCGAGTTGCCCGTTATGATGATTTGATGGCGAAATACGAGAACCCGATCGAACATGCGTGTTCAATGCGCGAGGGGCAGGTGTTCTTCGCAAGGGATCAACAGCAGCCCGAAGGCCTTTGTCAAAGCGCGTGGGAGACGCTGTCGCCCTTCGCGGCGGCCCTGCTCCGCGGGGAAGAAAATTTTTATGACGGCTGGATGAAGAACCCCAAATCGGCGATGCTGTCCTGTAACGACGGGTTTCGTCCGGTGAGCTTTTTATTAGAATTGGTGGAGGAAGAAAATGAATGAGCTGCTGAACGCACTGCGGGAGAGAAGAAGCGTTCGGAATTACCGTTCCCAGATGCCGCCGCAGGAGCTGATCGATGAGGTGCTGCAGGCGGGATTGTATGCGGCAAGCGGCAAGGGCCGTCAGGCGTCGGTCATCGTCGCCATTACCAATGCCGATGTACGCAGCCGCCTGTCGGAGATCAACCGCGAAATCGGCGGATGGCAGGAGGGCTTCGACCCGTTTTACGGCGCGCCCGTGGTTTTAGCCGTGCTGGCTGATCGAACACACGTCACCTATGTCGAGGATGGAAGCCTCGTGCTCGGAAATCTGATGCAGGCCGCGCACGATGTGGGGCTGGACAGTTGTTGGATTCATCGTGCAAACGAGACCTTTGAGCGGGAGGAGGGGCGCGCGCTGTTGCGTTCGCTCGACATTCCCGACAGCTACCGCGGCATCGGATTCTGTATTTTGGGTTATGCGGCAGGCGAGGCGAAGCCGGCGGTGCCGCGCAGGGAAGGCCGAATC
>JAEXCD010000089.1 GCA_023393715.1 Bacillota bacterium | reverse complement strand
AAATGCTCATAGCCGCCCTTTTCCGCCGCATTGATATCCCATTGTACGTGGAAAATTTCCTTATCGATTCGACGGCGGTCGACGTCGTAAAAATCGATATGCTCCGCCGTTAATTCCGCGATTTCGTCGTCCTCCATGATGTAGCAGTCCCGCGTGCGCTGCAAAAGCGCCGGAATATCCGAGGCAAAGTAATTTTCGCCCGCCCCCATGCCGACGATGAGCGGTGCATCCTTTCGGCAGCAGAAAATTCGATCGGGACACTCTGCGGATACGACCCCGATTGCATACGAGCCCTGAAGGCGATTGGTCACGTGCAGCAGCGTATCGACCATATCTCCTCGATCGTAGTATTCGACCAAATGCGCGATGACCTCGGAGTCGGTATCCGAGACGCACTCATAGCCCTTGCGATTCAGCTGCTCCCGCAATTCCTGATAATTCTCGATAATGCCGTTATGCACGACTGCAAAGCGCCCGTTCTTCGACAGGTGCGGGTGTGAATTTCGATCGGACGGCTCTCCGTGCGTCGCCCACCGCGTATGCCCAATCCCGATGCGCCCGGGCAGCGCCGCCCCGCGCTGTGTCTGCTCCACCAGCTTTTCCAGACGTCCCTTGCACTTTTCGACGCGAAGCCTTCCCTCGTGTAAAATGGCGAGTCCCGCCGAATCGTACCCGCGGTACTCTAATTTTTCCAAGCCGTCTAATATAATCGGGGCCGCCTGCTTCGGGCCCACATAACCTACAATGCCACACATATCACGTGTACTCCTTTCTCGGATCATACCGAATGCAAGTATTATAACGTTCTTTCAAAAAACTGAAAAGAGAACCCCTTTTCGGCGATTCCCTCCTCGCCGCATCCGATTGACCCCTGCGCCGGGAGTTCGTTACTCCGAGCCTCCCTCGACGGGCTCCGGCGCTCTTCGCGTCGGCACGCGAAAGAGAAAATAGAGTACGTGGCACACCCACACCGCAAACACAATCCAGCGGATCGCCCCGAGGCGATGCATGGCAAAAAAGCCGGCGCCAAAGACGAGCGTCAGCGTGGACAGCGTCCAGAGCTTCGCGGTGCGCGTCATTCCCTTTTTCCGGACAAAGCCTTCAATGTGCTTCCGGTACATCTTCGTTCCTACAAACCAGTCGTGCAGGCGCACGGAGCTTTTCGTGAAGCAATATGCCGTCAGCAGAAAAAAGGGAACCGTCGGCAGCACCGGCAGGCACAGGCCCACCACGCCCAGCCCCAGACTCACCCACCCGATTATTGCATATACGAGCCGTTTCAGCTTCATGATGTCCTCCTCTCCGTCCTGCCGTCCTGACCCACCGAATAAACCGTATCCGCAATGCGCAGCGTCGATGGCCGATGTGAAACGAGCACAACGGTTTTTCCCTGTCGCTCCTCGAGAAGCGCCTTCAGAATCACCGCCTCGTTCAGGCTGTCCAAATTGCTCGTCGGCTCGTCCAACAGCATCAGCGGCGCCCCGTGCAGGAAGGCCCGCGCCAGACCCAGCCGCTGACGCTCGCCGCCGGACAGCGTCTCGCCTAATTCGCCGATCGGCGTTTCATAGCCCTGGGGCAGGCTCGCGATCAGCTCGTGTACGGACGCCTTTCGGCACGCGGCTTCCAGCTCCTCCTGCGTCGCATCCGGCTTTGCCACGCGAAGATTATTGGCCACCGTATCGCGGAATAAATAGGTTTCCTGCGTCACAAAGCTTTCCATGTCGCGCAGATTGCTCGTATTGATCTGTTCGAGATTCCGATTCGAAATGAGGATTTCTCCCGACTGCCCGCGCCAGAAGCGCATCAGCAGCCGAAGCAGCGTCGATTTTCCGCTGCCGCTTTGTCCCACAATGCCGACGATCTCGTTTTCCGGAATGTCCAGGGTCACATCCTGCAGGACGGTTTCCTGTTCATAAGCGAAAAACAGGTGCTCCACTGACGCGCCCTGGAAGGCCACGGGCTCCTTTCCTTCGATTTCCCCGATCAGAGGCTCTTCGTCCAGCAGGTTCAAAACGCGCTCCCCTGCCGCAAAGGTGCTTTGCAGCGTGCTTCCCAGATTGGCCAGCGCGACCGCCGGGCCAAAAGAGCTCATCAGCGCAATCGTCGAAATGACGACGCCCTCCGCCGGAATTTGCCCCCCCTGATACAGGAGCACCGACAGAAGCAGCATGCCTGCATCCAACAGAAAAATGAGTGTCTGCGTCGCGGCCGCATTGCCCGCCATCTTCCGTTTCAGCTTCCATTCCGTCCGCGAAAGCTCCTCCGTTCTCCGGTTCATGCTCTGCAGGCGCGCCGCGCCCGATCCGTACTGAATGCTCTCCCCAAGCCCGCGAAGGCTTTCGAGTACAAAGGCGCTGAGCTCCGCCGACTGCTTTCGCGACGCGCGCGCATCCCGTTCGCTTCTCTTTCCCGCCGCCATGGGCACGAGCACGCCGACGAGCATATACGCCAGAAGCGCCCAAAGTCCCAGAACCCAGTGGAAGCGTCCCACATATAAAACCATGATGAGCGTAAAGGCCGCAGCGATCGCCGCCGGAGAGATCGTATGTGCGTAGAAAACCTCCAAAAGCTCCACGTCTGAGGTGATCAGAGAAATCAGATCGCCCTTATCCCGACCCTCAAGCTTGGCCGGCGCCAGACGGCGGAGCGCACCGAACAGCTTGTCCCGAATTATCGCCAAAAGGCGGAACGCAATATAGTGATTCAGCGTCTGCTCGGCGTAGCGAAATGCCCCTCGAAGCAAGCCGAGGGCGGCGATGAGCAGCAGCGCCGAGGGCGCGGAGAAAGGCGCCGCATCAAAAAGTGAAAACAGACCCTGCGCCGCCAGAATGGAAATAAAGGTGGCGCACAGGTGGCCGAACAAGCCTGCCACAATCGCCAGCGCCATGAATTTCTGCAGCGGCTTCACCAGCGCCAGCAGGCGCATTGCAATCGAAAAAGCCGATCTTCTCATGCCAGCGCCTCCCTTCCGACCTCTTCGAGCTCCTTCTGTGTCCGCCAGAGCCTTGCATAATACCCGTTTCGTGCGAGCAGCTGCTCCTGAGTCCCCTCCTCGATGATTTCGCCTGCCTCCATCACGCCGATGTGCTCCGCCGCTGCCCCGTTGGCCAGGCGGTGCGAAATCAACAGGACTGTCTTCGTCCTGGCCAAATCGTATATCTGGCTCATGACGGCATTTTCGCTTTCCACATCGATGTTTGAGCTCGCTTCATCAAAGATATATATGGCGCTGTCCTGCAGAATGGCCCGCGCCACGGCCAGGCGCTGTCGCTGCCCGCCCGATAAATTCATCGCCTGCTCGCTCAGCTCCATGTCCAGACCGCCGCGGCTTTCTACAAGCTCGTCGAGGGAGGCCTGCTCCAGCACGCGCCACATCTGCTCCTCGCTTGCCTTGGGGTTGGCCATGGCCAAGTTTTCCCGAACCGTCCCCTTAAACAGGTAGCTGTTGTAGCCGACATAGGTGATATTCTTCATCCGCGTCGCTTCGTCGATATCGCGCAGCTCCACCCCGCCGATTCGTACCGAGCCCTCGTATCGGAGGCGGCCGGTCAGGACACCGGCTAACGTCGATTTCCCGCAGCCCGATTCGCCGACCAGCGCCACAAAACGCCCCTTGTCGATCCGAAGCGACACATTTTTCAAAACCGGCCGATCCGGCTCATAGGCAAAGGACACATTTGTACAGCAAATCGTACCGTCCTTGGGAAATTCCGCAATCGTGCCAACCGGCTCCTCCTCTAAATCGAGCAGGTGAAATATTTTGTCCGCAGCGGCCGTCCCGTTCATGGCGATGTGAAAAAAGCTGCCGAGCTGGCGCATTGGGATAAAAAACTCCGAAGAAAGGAGGATGACGAGCAGCGCTCCGGAAAGCGTAAGGTGCCCCGCCTGAAACTCCAGCAGAGCCAGAATCATCCCGAGCGCGGCGCCGCCAAACGCGACGACATCCATGATGACGATCGAATTGAGCTGCATCTGGAGCACCTTCATCGTAACGACGCGGAACCGCTCCGCTTCCTCGTTCATTTCCTTATGACGCCGCTCATCCGATTGATAGATTTTAAGCGTGGTCAGGCCCTGTAAGTTCTCCAAAAACGTATCCCCCAGCGCCGTGTATTGTCCCCAATACCGGGAAAGAAGCTTCTTTGCCCACGTCTGCACGACGGCGATGGAGATCGGTATCAGAGGCACGCAGATGAAAAGAACAACGGCGACGAGCAGATTGATGGGCGCCAACACTGAAAAAAGCGTCAGCGGCGCGAGGATGCTGTAAAAAAGCTGCGGCATATATGCCCCAAAATAGCTTTCCAGCTGCTCCACGCCCTCAACGGCTACCTGAACCACCTCGGAGCTCTGAACGCGCTCGTGATAGGACGCACCAAGGCGCAGCAGCTTTCGATAGATACTCTCCCGAAAGGACTGCTTAACATTTCTGGATGCCAGATAGCTCATTCGCCCGCCGAACAGCACGGCAGAAAAGCGCACGGCTAAGCCAATCGCGATCACCAAAGCCGCCTCGGCCACGCGTTCGGACACGTCCGCACCGACGAGTACCGCCTCCAAAATTCGACTCACCTCGTACATCATCGCGATATTTGCCAACAGGCTGACCCACTGAGCCGCGACCTGCAGCGCGACAAAAACCCCGCTCCCCTTCATTCTCGTCATCAGTCGTTTGTCGAACATAACTTCCTTTCCCTCCTCAAACAAAAAAATCGACGCATCGCGCCGATTTTTCATCGTCTGTGCTATTTTATTCTACCATAAGTTAGTGTAGTTTAACACGCCTCAGGACAAGACGGTACCCGATTAACGTCAGGATGGAGACCGCGGCCACGCCGATTAAAAACGCGCCGGAAACCGCTCTGCCGCTCGCGAGTATCACCGTCAGATAGCTCATCAAAAACACCGCCAGGAGCTTTACAAAGCCGATCATATTCCGCATCATCCGGTACACCTGCGCACGATTGGCATCGTTAAGCGGCACGCCGAGGTTCCAAAAGCCGGGCATGCGCTCCACCACACTTAATATGATAAACAGAGAAAGTGAAATTCCGACAAACAGCCAAAGCACGCCCTTTCCGACTGCCCCGTTTCCGGATAGCCCCGTCAGCTGCTCCGGCAATGCGGACCAACGAACGCCCACGTACAGTGCGCTGCCGGCCAGTCCGAGAATGCAGCCGCCCAGAACAATCCGGTCCCACACCGTGTTGGGAATTTTCAATACGGGTTCCTTGATTTTTGCTCTGCGTACCATCCCATGCCTCCTCACTCGTTCTCGCATCCATTGTATCTCAGAACAGGAAACTCTGCGCGGAAATTTCGCGGCGGATCACCGCTGAAGAAAGCTGCGCGTCTTTTCGCTCGCCGGATGCTCGAAGATCTGATCGGGGCTGCCGACCTCCTCCAGGATGCCGTCCTGCATAAAGCAGACCTTCGTCGAGACATGGCGCGCAAAGCGCATCTCGTGCGTCACGACCAGCATCGTCATGCCCTCCTGAGCCAGCTCCCGAATGACGCCCAGTACCTCGCCCACCATCTCGGGATCCAGAGCGGAGGTCGGTTCGTCAAACAATAAAATCTCCGGATCCATGGACAACGCGCGAGCGATGGCCACGCGCTGTCTTTGCCCGCCCGAGAGCTGCGCCGGCACAGCGTTAATGTACGCGGCCATGCCTACCTTTCTCAATAGGGTCAGCGCTTTTTCGCGCGCCTCCTCCTCGCTTCGCCCAAGAACCCTCTGCTGCCCGAGGACGCAGTTTTTCAGCACGTTCAGGTTATTAAACAGGTTGAACTGCTGAAATACCATGCCGACCTTGGAGCGATAATGCCGTTCGTCAAACCCCGCAGCCAATATCGACGCGCCGTGGAACAGAATATCCCCCTCCGTGGGCTCCTCCAGCAGATTCAGGCATCGAAGGAGCGTCGACTTCCCCGAGCCCGACGGCCCGATCAGGCTGATGACTTCATTTCGGTTCACTGCGAGGTCAATATCCCGGAGCACCGTCACGTCGCCAAAGCGCTTTGCGACGTGCTGAATGTTCAAAATTGCTTCCCTGCTCATAATTCAGTTCCTCCTGTCACGCTCGAAAGAGAGAACGGCTTCACATGGCCATTTTTCTTTCCGATGTAATTGATCAGCCTCGTCGTCACCAGGGTGAGCACCAGGTAAATCACAGCCGTGATGAAGTAGGTCTGAAAAATCTGAAGCGTCGAGCCCGCGACCGATTTTGTTACAAAGAACAGCTCGGTCACCGAAATAACGTTCAATACGGAGGTATCCTTGATGTTGACGACAAACTCGTTGCCGATCGACGGAAGAATCGCCTTAATGGTCTGCGGCAGGATGACGCAGCGCATCATCTGTCCGTGCGTCAGCCCGATGGCTTTGCACGCCTCCAGCTGCCCGCTGTCCACCGAATCAATGCCTCCGCGAATCACCTCAGCCAGATAGGCGCCGGTGTTGACCGAAACGATCAGAAGCGCTGCCCACATCGAGCTCATGTCGATGCCAAAAAACAGCTTGCTTCCATAATAGATGAGCATGGCCTGAACCATCATCGGCGTTCCGCGGAACACCTCAATATAAATGTTCAGCAGCAGGCGCAGCACGCGCACCATGAAATTACGCAAGGCTCCTTTTTTCCGATCGATCGGAATGATGCGCAGCACCTGCACGAACAGGCCGATGACGAAGCCGATAACGGTGCCCAGAACGGAAATCAGCATGGTCACGCCGGCTCCGCGAAGGAACAGGGCGCCGTATTCCGATATCAGATCTCCCATGACGGTGAAAAATCCGCGCTCGGCCGGCGCTTCTCCGCTCATCTCCAACCCCGCGTGATACAGGATCATCTGCTGCATCTTCGCCTGCCGCTCCTCCTCTGAAATCGCCCCCAGAGCCTCATTGATGCGCATACTCAGCGGCGAACCCTTTCGCACGCTCACGGCCACTGCCGTATCCTCAAGCGACGCATCAAATCCCTCGCCCGGCTCAAACGCGACGTAGCTGAGCGGCGGATTCGCCGCGACGGCTGCCATCGCGCCCGGGCGTTCGGATACATAGGCGTCAATTTTTTCGCTTGCCAACGCCGAAATCATCGTGGGAAAGGATTCCATTGCCGTTTCCTTGACGGCGCCGGGAATTTGATCGATTACCCCGTAGTGAAACGTATTGAGCTGTCCGGTCACGCGTGCACCGGAAAAATCCGATAGGGACGATGCATCTGCCCACGCACTGTTCCTGCGAACCACCAATACCAGATCCGAGGTGTAGTACACATCGGTGAAATCCAGAATCTCTTTTCGCTCCGCCGTCGGACTCATTCCTGCGATAATGGCGTCGATTTTCCCCGATATCAGCGCGGGCGGCAAGCCGTCCCATTCGATCTTGACGATCTCCAGCTCCAGCCCCAACGCCTGCGCCAGCTTTTTGGCCATCCACACGTCATATCCATTGGCGTACTCTCCCGAGCTGTTCGAAATCGGTACGGCACCGTTCGAGTCGTCGGCCTGCGACCAGTTAAACGGCGCATAGTTCGCTTCCATTCCGACGCGAAGCACGCCCTCTGTCGTGGTCGGCTGAAGCTCTTCCGCATGACCGGCGGAAAGCAGTACGCCGCTCATCAGTACGGCACAAAGAAGCCACCGCCCCACATGCCTCCATCCCCATCTGTCTGTTTTCATTTCTTTTCCCTTTCTCTGCGTTTGCCTGTTTCCCTGCGTACACTGCATCCGGGCTCGCTGTGGAAAAGAAAAAGGAGCACGCTCAAATATGAGGGTGCTCCCTGATGTTCTCTGAAAATCCACACTACGCGAGCGAGATAGCACAACATCGGCTCTCGAGCCAAGCCGATGACAGTCCTGCTCTTGTTCAGAACAGACCCAGCAGTCCGCCGCGCCCGGCGTTCCACTTCGGCGGAATCTCCTTTTGCCCTTCTCTGCGACCGCCGTCTCCAAGGGCTACTCTTATCTCCCGCGCCTCTACCTCACCAAAGCGATGAGGATTTGTATTAACTTATCCCATATTCTACCCATTCCCTCTTCCGCTGTCAACTCCTCGCTGCAATCGGCTGAACGCCCCAAAACGCGCGTTTTGCCTGCCGGCCTTCCCGCTTTGTCTACCGACCCTCCGAGGAATCCTCCTTCTCCTGCTCCGTCGGTACAAAATCATTGAATGTGACCGACGCCTGCTTTTCCTTTCCGTCATGGTAGAAGGTCACGGTTGCCGTATCCCCCTTTTTGTACTGGATCAGCGCCGTTTTCAGACTGTTCATCGAATCCACCGGATGCGAGTCGATCGCCGTGATGACGTCGCCCGATACCACGCCGGCCAGGGCAATCGGCGAATCGGCATACACGTCGCGCACAAGAACGCCCGAGCTTGAAGGAAGCTGTGTCGCGCCCATCTGCTGCGCCAGCTGCACATTCATGCCGACAATGCCCAGGTAGAGCGGGGTATACGAGCCCTCGGCCAGAATTTTTTCAATGATGGGCTTCGCCGTATCGATGGGAATCGCAAACCCGATCCCCGTCGCGGACTGCGGCTTGGCCGTATTGATGCCGATGAGCTGACCCTTTGCGTTCAAAAGCGCGCCGCCGGAGTTTCCGGAATTGATCGCCGCATCCGTCTGCATCAGTCCGTCCATAATACTGCCGTCCGAAAGCTGGATCGTCCGCCCCAGTCCTGAAACATATCCCGAGGTCAGCGTCGACTGTAAATCCAGCCCCAGAGGATTTCCGATGGCAATCGCCTTATCGCCCACCTGAATTTGAGACGAATCGCCAATCTCTATCGGCGTCAGCCCCTTTGCATCGATCTTAATGACGGCCAGATCCAGGGTTTTATCGTTCCATAGAAGCTGCGCGGCGTATTCCTCCTGATTGGACAGCCGAACCGTGATGTCCTTCGAGGCACCGTTGCTGATGACATGCGAGTTCGTCAAAATATAACCGTCGGACGAAATAATCACGCCGGAGCCCACCGATGAAGCCTGCGAATTACCGCCCTCTCCGCCGAAATAGCTGAAAGGAAATTCCGATTGCTGCTCCACGACCGTCGTCACGCCGACAATCGAAGAGGTCGCCTTCGCCGCGACCGCATTTTCCACGGTGCTGTTCTCTGTCAAATTGATTTCTACCGCCTGCGTCGCCCTGCCGTTTGCCCCCGAAAGTCCGGGCAGAACCGCGCCGCTTCGAATCATCGCATATCCGCCTGCGGAACCGAGCAGCGCGCCGACCAGCACCAGCGCCAGTGCTCGAAGCCAGCGGCTCTTCGGCCGATAGTTTCGCTGAATTTCTTCACGAACGATGCGCCGCACGCGCCGCATCTCCTCCTCTTCCGCCTGCCTTTCGGCCTGCTTTGCACGCTCCTCCCGTATGTGCTCCTCCTGAACGAAGTCTTCGGGTTGGCTCTCCGTTTCCGGCGCGGCCGGTCTCTCCGATGCACCCGGCTCTTCGGCGCACTGCTGCTCCTCCTTCACTTCGGTCACATCCTGCAAGGGTTCCCTTGTCTCTTTCTCATCGGAAAATAAATCTCTTCTGTCGTCTGTCATAGTGTGCTCGCAGCCTGACGCTGCTTCCTCCCCTCTACATAGTACGTCTCGTATCTCTTATTCTGGAGAGAAGAATACAACTTGATTTTGGAGAAAATATGTTTGTTCCTGCACGATATCTGTTTTTTCCGTCCCTTCCTGCACCAAACGCCCGCCCTTCGTTTTTGCATGCCGACGGCGGCGCAAAAAAATTCCTGCCCTCCGCAGAATGGAGAACAGGAATTTTTCACTGCGTTTGCGGTATGGCTGAGGGCGAAGCGAGCACTTAAAACGTCATATCGCCCGCCGTCAGCTGCTGCAGATATGCGCGGAACGGATCGCGCAGCACCGGATCGCGCAATGCGAATTCGACGGTCGCTTCGAGATAGCCCTGCTTATCTCCGATGTCGTATCGGCGCCCCTTGAAATCATATCCCAGAACCTCGCGGTCCTTCGCCATCGCACAAAGGGCGTCCGTCAACTGAATTTCTCCGCCGTAGCCCGGTTTCGTTTCGGCCAGATACTCGAAAACAACGGGATCGAGAACGTGACGTCCCAAAACGGCCACCGTCGAGGGCGCCTCCTCCGGCTTCGGTTTTTCCACCATGGAGCGGATACGATACAGATCCTGAGAGAGCTTTTCGCCGTCGATGCATCCGTATTTATCGATAACCGCGCGGGGTACCGTCTGACAGCCGATGATGGACGAGCCCGTCTTGTCGTATTCGCGAATCAGCTGCCCGATACACGGATCCGCAGGATTCCACACCATATCGTCGCCCAATAAAATAGCAAACGGTTCGTTTCCCACAAAATCGCGCGCACACAAAATGGCATGCCCCAGACCGAGCATCTCGTTCTGGCGCACATAGAAAATGTCGCACAGATTATTGATGGCGCGCAGCTGCTGCAGCGCCTCCTCTTTTCCCTTTTCCGCCAGCATGTTCTCGAGCTCGACGTTGTGGTCAAAGTGATTTTCAATCGCCGATTTTCCTCGATTCGTAACAAAAAGGATGCTCTCAATGCCCGAAGCCGCAGCCTCCTCGACGATGTACTGCAAAGCCGGCTTGTCGACAATCGCAAGCATTTCCTTCGGCGTCGCCTTGGTCGCCGGCAAAAAACGCGTGCCGAAACCGGCTACGGGTATTACGGCCTTCCTGACTTTCATCATTTCCTCCTGATTCGTTTCTATTCCACTCGCTGACGAAGCGATTCGATTACCGCATCGAGCTTTTCCGCTATCTGTTCCTCGTGCTCCGAGGTTTCGAGCTGTCGAAGCCGCAGCAAAAGCCGTCGACTTACCTCCTTCAATTTTACCATCGTTTTCCGGATTTCGATAGCCTGCCGGCAAAGCTGAAGCTGCGTGCGCGGTCTGGAAAGCACCGCATCCGTCGGGACGGCCTTTTTCGGCTCTCCCTGCATCCATCCGTCCGTCTCTCTTTGAAAAATCGGATGCTCCCGTACCTTATCGCGAAACGAATCCACACTGCGGCGCGTCCGGACAACCAGCTTCACGCCCTTTTGCGATTTCCCGTAATCCGACAGCCTTTCCCATGGCCTCGGCGCAAATTTTTCCCTGCCGATGCGTCCATCCAGGCGCTCAAGCTCGTCTGCTGCGTAAGCCAGCTTATCGTACAGGCTTGCTGCCTCAGCCCGACGCGCCGCGATCCATGTCTTCTCTTCCTCAGCAGAAGAAAACGCGAGCTTCTTTTTTGTCGTTCCCTTTTGACGGATGCGCTCCAGCCCTCGGACGTCCCGCACCCTCGTCTGTTTTTTTCTTTTCATGGTCACTCCGATCCTGTCTCGTTCCCGCTGACCTTCTTTAATAAGTATATCCTTCTTCCTTCAAGTAGGCCATCGTCTGCCCGCTCCGCCTGCGTTGCATTCCCCTGCTAACTGAGATATGATGAAGCACAGGGAGGCTTCCTTTCGGGTTGCCTCCTCCATTATACACCGTAACCCGCTGTCCGGGCGCCGTCCGGATTAACCGTATTGAGGAATAACATCATGAATCTAATGAAAATCGATCAATTTACCCACTGGTCCTTTGCACACGACTGTAAGGTCAGTCCGGACGGAAAATGGGTTGTCTTTCAGGTCACGCGTCCCAATTTGGAAAAGAACACGTATGAGACCAACCTCTGGTCCTACTGTCCCGAACGGGAAGAGCTCCGTCCGCTCACCGCATCCGATCGCGACGGCGCATTCCTGTTTCTGGACGACGGAAGCCTTTTATTCCAATCCTCGCGCGCGCTGAAGGACGCCGAGGACAAGCCTCAGCCGAACCGCACCCGCTATTGGACCATCCGCCCCGACGGCGGCGAGGCACAGTACGCCTTTACCGTTGAGCTGACGGTAACGGAGTTGAAGGCGCTCGGAAACGGTCAGTTTGTTCTCTCCGGCTTTGAAGACTTTGATCGCTCGGCCGATTGGACGGAAATCGAGGAGCTCCCCTTCTGGTTCAACGGACGCGGCTATACCTCCGGTCTTCGCACGGGCCTCTACCTCTTCGACAGCATTCGCGCAAAACGGCTGGAAACGGAAAAAGAAAAGCGCTCGACCGAGCCTGCCGACAAAAATCAAAAGGGCGAACAGCTCGCGCAGGGCATCCTCTCGCGCCTGACCGCAGAACGGGAAGATGTCGCCGCATGGGCGCTCAGTGCGGATCGCCGCCGCGTCGCCTTTTCCGGCGCTTCCTACGCGCAGCTCATGCCGCTCCATACGCACATTTTCACCATCGAGCTCGCCGACCGGTCGAGATGTCAGCTGACCAAAACGCCGCTTTTGGTTGGCTTTGTCGCGTTCGACGAAGCCGACAGCGATCTCCTGTTCTTCTCGGGCGCGGCGGGCGAAGCACACGGCATTAACGAGGATCCGCAGCTTTACAGCGCCTCGTGTTCGGACAAAACAATCCGGCGCATCTCCCCCGAGGGCTTTGATTATTCGCTCGGCGGCAGCGTCAACTCCGACTCCCGCTTTGGCGGCGGCAACATCATCAAGGCGACGGAAAACGGTCTGCTGTTCCTCACGACCTGCGGCGATCAGGCCATACTTCAGCGCCTGAGCCGGGGCGTCGTTTCGCCGGTGCTGCAGGGGCTCGATGCAGTCGAATGCTTTGACACGCATGGCGACGATCTGTATTTCATCGCTCTGACGGGCCTGAATCTTCCGGAGCTCTTTGTTTCCTCCGGAGGGCAGATAAAACAGCTCACGCACTTCAGCGACGCGCTCAGCGAAATCGCGCTCTCGCCCGTGCAGACCTTTGAGTTTGAGTCGAATGGCACAGCTCTTTGCGGCTATGTCATCGCCCCGACAGACTATGAACCGGGAAAGAGCTATCCCGCACTGTTGGAGATCCACGGCGGCCCGAAAACAGTATTTGGCAGGGTGCTGCACCACGAAATGCAGATGCTCGCCGCCGAAGGATTTTTCGTCCTCTTCACCAATCCGCACGGCTCAGACGGCTATGGCGTAGACTATTCGGATATCCGCGGAAAATACGGCACGATTGATTACGAGGATCTCATGACCTTTGTCGATGAAGCGCTCGTTCGCTTCCCCGATATCGACGCCGAGCGCCTCGGCGTGCTCGGCGGTTCCTACGGCGGCTTCATGACCAACTGGATCATCGGCCATACCGACCGCTTCAAGGCCGCAAACGCCCAGCGTTCCATCTCGAACTGGATCAGCTTCTACGGCGTTTCCGATATCGGATTTTACTTCACTGAGGATCAGACACAGGCCAACCCATGGGACGACCTCGAAGGTTGTTGGAACCAGTCCCCTCTGAAATATGTACAAAATGTAACAACACCGACACTGTTCATCCATTCCGATGCGGATCTGCGTTGTCCATTGGAGCAGGGACAGCAGATGTACGCGGGACTCGTCCGCCGGGGCATCGAGGCGCGGCTCGTCGTCTTCAAGGATGAAACACACGAGCTCTCGCGATCGGGACGCCCGAAATCGCGCATCAAGCGGCTGACCGAGATCCGGGATTGGTTCGTAAAGCACCTGAACCCCTCTCATGAAAAATAACACGCCGTTTCTGCGTGAAGAGCGTCAGCTCTATCGAAAAGCCTTTTTCCACGAACTGCTCCGTCGTCTGCGCAGCGGCAACATTTCCGGCCGATCGGCCGACCTGGCCTATCACCTCCTGCTCGCCGCCATTCCCATGCTTCTGGTTTTTTTACAGGTCGCATCCCTCGTCCTTGTCGATCCGGAGGCGATCCTGACAAAGCTCAGCGAGCAGCTTCCGGAGGCGGCCACGGAGCTGGTGGGAAAAATCCTGCGCATCCTTTCCTCGAGCGTCTCCACCTCCAGCATCGGGATTGGTATTTTCGTATCGCTTTGGACCGGCAGCCGCGGCGTCGACGCGCTGCTGAAGCATATCAACGTCAGCCTGCAGCTGACGCAGCACAAAAACCCGCTGCTCCGCCGCGCCATATCGGCTCTGTACACCGCCGTTCTGCTGCTGCTCTTCATTTTGCTGCTGCTTCTGTTCGTCTTTTCGGATGGCCTGATCAGCATCATGAAGAACACTGTTTGGCTGATTCCCTTTTTCGAAACCGTACTCGACTGGTCGAGCTCCCTTGTAACCCGTTTGCTCCCGCTTCTCGTCCTCGCCCTGGTGCTGATTTTGCTGTACAAGGCCGCTCCGGCCTCCGCCAATGGCGGCGTTACGTGGCGGGAGGCTTCCGTCGGTGGATTTTTTGCTTCCGTGGGTATCATACTAACGACCGGCGTCTACGCATTCATTATGAATAACGTATCGCGCATGTCTCTGTATCTCGGTTCCCTCACCGGCATTCTGGCCCTGCTGGTCTGGCTCCTCTACGTGTGTGCCGTACTGGTTATGGGCGCTGAGGTCGTCGCCGTATTCCGCGAAATCTACCGCGTCCGCCCGAGCGACCGAAAGAAGGAATGCCCGGATGATAAGTAACATAATCCGTGCAATAAGAAAGGATCAGACATGAAACAACCATCTCGAATCGCCGCACTGCTTCTGTGCTCCTCGCTGCTTCTGGCCGCCTGCGGCTCCGGTGCGTCAAATAACGGCAGTGCAAATGCACCGCAGTCCTCCGCCTCCTCGGACGGAGCCGTTTCCGAATCGTCTTCCGAAACCGGTTCTACCGAAGCAGCGTCCGAATCGTCTTCAAAAGCCGATTCCGCCGACGCCCGAAACTATGCTTTCACCTTTGAAACCGAGGACCTCGACGACCATCCGTATGACCAGACGATCTTTTCACAAAAGGATCTGACGGTCGTCAACATCTGGGCGACGTGGTGTCCGCCGTGTAAGGCAGAAATGCCCACGCTGGCAAAGCTGGCCAAGGATATCGAAAAGGACAACCTTCAGCTCATCGGCATTCCGCTCGACATCTCAATGCAAAATGACAGCGAGGCCGAAACCGCAAAAAACATGCTCGCCGACGCCGGAGCAGAATATCTCAACCTCAAAATGACGCCGGAAATCAAGGAGGCGCTCTTCTCCTCCCTGCCGGGACTGCCCGCCACGATGCTGCTGGATGCCAACGGTAAAATGGTCGGAAAAATCATGATCGGCGCGCGCGAATACGACGAATTCCACGACTGGATCTATACCAATCTGGAGACCCTGAAAAAATGAAGCGCCTTCTGAAGCCCGCCCTGTGGCTCTTCGGCCTCGCCGCTCTCGCATTTGGAATCTGGCGGGGCGAGGTATCCCTCGTATTGCAGAAGGCCATCAACATCTGTCTCGAATGCATCGGAATCGGGTGATCTCATGAAAAAGAAATCCGATTCCGTTCCGTCCTCGTCTGTTTCAGGTCTGCGCCGTCGCCGGCATCTCGTCCAGGCTTTGGGTGCACTCGTCGTCAACGGCAACTTTCAGGGCTTTGTCCGGGGCTCCATCTACACCGGCGATCTGAAGGCTGTCTGCGTTCCCGTTTTGAACTGCTACTCCTGTCCCGGCGCGTTGGGTGCCTGCCCCATCGGCTCTCTGCAGGCCGTCGCCAATTCGGGCCGTTTCAACCTCTCCTTCTACGTCGTCGGACTGCTCACCCTCTTCGGCATGACGCTTGGCCGGTGGTTCTGCGGCTGGCTCTGCCCCTTCGGGTGGATTCAGGAAATACTCCACCGAATTTCGTTTTTCCGCATCCGCGTTCCCAAACGCCTGCATAACGTTTTAACAAAGCTGAAATTTGTCCTGCTGGCCGTCTTTGTCTTTGCACTGCCGCTGCTGTTCCGCGATTCGTACGGACTCAGCTCCCCCGCTTTTTGTAAATGGATCTGTCCCGTCGGCGCTCTGGAGGCGGGTATTCCGCTCGTCGCAATGAACGCTCCGCTCCAGGACAGCATCGGCACGCTCTTCTCGTGGAAGCTCTTCCTGCTTCTCGTTACGGTGATCGGCTCGATGGGCATCTATCGCTTCTTCTGCAAATACGCTTGCCCCCTGGGCGCGTTTTACGGATTGTTCAATCCCGTCAGCGCCTACCGGATGACGGTTTCGGAGCGCTGCATCCGCTGCAATCGCTGCACCGGCGTATGCCGAATGGAGATTGAGCCGTACAAAACGCCAAACTCCGCCGAATGCATTCGCTGCGGCGATTGCGTCAAGGTCTGTCCGACCGGAGCGCTGCACCAGGGCTTCTGTCACGCAGGCTTCTGTCGCACAAAGGAAAACAAAACAGCCATGTAAGAGCAGAGACGCTCCGGCATGGCTGTTTTGCTTTTCAACGAATTTATAAGATACCGGTGTACCGCGCCAAGGCCCTCACGCCCCGGCGCTTTTTTGTCCTCTTACAGGCATGTGCCCGGCATGCGCCCCGCTAAAAAATCACGCGTGTTTTGAAATACGATTTCTCCTCTGCGGAGCATGGCCTCTCGCGTAAAGTAGCCGATGTGCGGCGTAAGGAGTGCATTTTCCGCGCCGAAAAGCGCCTCTCCTTCCGGCAGCGGCGGCTCCTGATCAAACACGTCGATCCCCGCGGCGGCGAGCCTCCCCTGTTTCAGGGCTTCGCAAAGCGCCTTTTGGTCGACGATCGGACCGCGCGCACAGTTGATCAGGCAGGCGGTCGGCTTCATCCGTTCAAGCTGTGCCGCCCCAATGAGGTGCCGCGTGTTCTCGTTCAGCGGCAAATGCAGCGTCACGATATCGGCTTCGGCGAGCACCTCTTCCAAGGACATGTAGGACAGTCCGAGTGCGCGGCAGCTCGCGCGCTCGCTTCGACTGTATCCGATCAGCCGCACGCCGAATGCGCGGAACAGCTCGGCGACGCGCTGTCCGATTTGCCCCGTACCGATAATGCCGACTGTGCGTCCGGCGAGCTCCCCGCCTAAAAAAGCCGACGAGCCCTGCCCTGCCCGAACGCCCTGATCCGCGGCGCTGAGCCTGCGCAGCAGGGCAATCGCCATCCCCACCGTCAGCTCGGCAACTGCCTGATCCGAATAACCCGCCGCATTGGATACGACGATTCCACGCTCCTTTGCCTTCTGCACCGGAACGTGATCCGTCCCGGTAAAAGCGATATTGAGGTATTTCAGACGCGGGGCCTGCCGCAGCACTTCCTCCGGAAGGCGCGTATTCGCCATCATGACGACGTCTGCATCCCGAATTCGACCGCACCATTCCTCTGCCGAGGCAGGCTTCGTATCGTACACGGTGAACTCGTGCCCTGCCTCGACGAAAAACTGCTTCTGCCGTTCGAGGTACTCCTCTGACAGCGTTAACGGTTCCGCTAAAACGATATTCATTTACTCATCCTCCTTTGGGTAATGCGACGTTGCCAGCGTCAGCCCGTCCACCTGTATTCCGGCCATTCGAAGAACCGCCCCCGCCTCGCGAAGCGTGTTGCCGGACGTAACAAAATCATCGACCAGAATACCCGGCTGTTCGCACAACTCCTGTCGCGAAATTTGTCCCGAAACAAAACGCCCCCGCCGTACGTCAAAATACGCCGCCCGGAAAAGGCCGTGCCGATCGGCCGCGATCCGAAAGACGTCTTGCACATTGTGCTTGCGCTCCAGTGAGCTCACCTTGTTCTGCTCCCTCG
This sequence comes from Bacillota bacterium, assembly GCA_023393715.1. Classification (GTDB taxonomy): domain Bacteria; phylum Bacillota; class Clostridia; order Tissierellales; family Peptoniphilaceae; genus JAEXCD01. The sequence continues at coordinate 1,008 of JAEXCD010000089.1, read as the reverse complement.
TGCGTCTTTTCTTTTGCAGCGCGCACACGTAGAGGAGCTGCCGCCGTCTGGCTACGCCCTTTGCCAGTTCCTCCGCCGCATTGTAGCCTCGGCGCGTTTTCTGATGCGGCAGCATCGGGACGGAGCACACCCATCCCCGCATTCTCAAACGCTCATAGCGGCCGACGGCGTCGGACAGCATCTCGCAAAAGCCCTCTTCCAAATAGCTTTGCCCCGAAAACTTGTAACGGGCGAACAGCTCCTTGAGAAAATTATTGTAAAACCCTGCCGAATAGACCTCATACGGCCGTGCTGTCCTCTCCTCCAGCGATCGGCATACATGGACAAGCTCCAGCTCCCTGAAGCAGGAGGCGCACAAACCGTAGCGCAGCTTCGGCGCGTCCTGACAGAAAACGCACCGATCCTCCTCCCGGAAAAGAACCTCCAGAAGCCCGCTATTGCTGTATTGCGCCATGTCCGTCCTCACTGTACACCGCGCGATAGGAAACGATGCGCTCCGCCAGAGAGGAATTGCGCCGGCGCACGGAGTTATTTCGAATCATCTGGCGCAACACCTCGCGGCTGCCTGCCAAGACGACGAGCTTGCGCGCACGCGTAATCGCCGTATACAGAATATTGCGCGTCAGCAGCATGGACGGTCCGGGCGTGAGCGGGAGGACGACACACGGAAATTCCGAGCCCTGCGATTTGTGAATCGTAATCGCATACGAATGGACGAGAGCCTGGATCTGCTCCGCATCGCACCACGCCAACCGCCCTTCAAAATCAACACAGAGCGATCCCTCCTCGGAATTTACTTCCCGAACGATGCCGAAATCCCCATTATACACGCCTTCGCCCTCGCTCCCGTCCTCCGCCGTCCAGGGCAGCCGATAATCGTTTTGCGTCTGCATCACGCGGTCTCCGGCGCGAAACATCTGCGTTCCCGACTCGATCTCCTCCACGTCGCCCTGTGCCGGATTGAGCGCCCGCTGAAGCAGCCCGTTCAGATTTTCCACGCCGCACGTT
>JAEXCD010000081.1 GCA_023393715.1 Bacillota bacterium | reverse complement strand
CCTTCAGGTTCTCCATTCGCGCCTGTTCCTGCGGATCGGACAGAAGACCTTCTTTTTTAAGAAACGACGGGCTCACGAGCAGAAGCTTCCGGCTTTCTTCCACGGTCGGGAGGATGGGATCCATTTCCCGTAAAAAATGCTCGCAGTATAAGACGTCCGGATCCTGAAGAGCCTCCCGTGCAAAGTCGTACCAGGCAAAGCTCCGCTGATTTTGCCGCTCCCTTTGCTTCGCATCAAAGGAGCCCAGGTTATACATAAAATGAAACGCATCGGGACGCTCCGCCCACGCCTGCATCCCCTGAGTCATGGTCTGATACAGGGGAAAAACAACGCTCACCATATGGCTGCCAAACCCCACTCCCAGAAAAGCGATAAACTGCCCCGCCATTAACACCGCGAGAACCGAGCGAAGGGGCATTTTCCCCTTGATCAGCTCAATGAGCTTGCTTTTCCTAAGTATGCGCCGGAAGAGAAATTCCATAAGCAGCGCCAGCGCCAGTAAAATAAGGGCGTAGAGGCCTGCCGCGGTCAAAAGAAAGATAAAAAACCTCGGATTCCATAATTTCATAAGACAGAGAAAACCGGCCGAAGTCAGCGCCGCGGCAAGAAAGCCGAGCAGGATGGATAAGAAATCGTCCAACAGGAATCTTTTGAACAGCCGGCTTCGATCCATGCCCGAAAGCACCTGAATTCCGGAAGTTCGCAGCTCCTTGATCCGGAGCATGCTGATCAGGACGATAAAAAGCAGGCCGAACAAAATTAAGCTAAAGCTCAGGGAGGGGCGGGGGAGGTACCCGAGCGACAGCGTCAGCGGCGAGCTTTCCCCCGGAAAAAAAACAACCTCTGCGCCGACGCTTTGAAGCGCGGCCGCCAGCCTTTGCTGAGAAAGCGCCCCGTCTAAAATACTATAGGTGGCCGCAAGGTTTACTAATTTGCGATCCTGCTCATCCGCTTCCGCAAAGCCGTCGGGCAGCCTGCCCGAACCAAATAAAATATACGTAAAACGGGACGTTTTCCCCTGGTCATTCGACGGCTGCGCAACGCGCAGGGCAATGAGGCTGTCCGTCTCCTTGCCTAAATCATCCAGCGCGGCCTGAAGCTGTGCCAAATCGACCTCCTGAGGAATGGAGCGAACCAGCACGTCAGGATACATGCTAAAAAGCATGGAATCCGGGCTCGCCTTCAGGATAAAGCAAAAAAACAACACATAGAGGATGGATGTGATGCAGGTAAACCACTTTTTCATGCGTGACCTCCCGATGCCTCGATTCAAAGAAAAACAGCAGGCTGCGCAATCAGGCAGTCCTGATATTTTTCATTCCGACAAGATTATTGTAATGAATTCCGTTTCACTTCGTAAACGTTTCTTTTGTGATCCTCCGCTGCCGCAGCAGCTTTCATGCCTTCGACGCCTTATGCGCACAAGCACTCAAGGAGATTTATTGAACGAATTCGTCATTATCGCGACTTCATGAATGCTCATCTGACCAATCCTTTTCCTGTCAGAGAAGGGGCGGTGCGCGGTTGTGTAGCTTCTCCGCTCAGACGGTCGCCGGCGTTCCGACAACAAAAGGGTCATTCCGAAACGTCACTGCTTCGGAATGACCCTTTTCCATACACCTACTTCTGCGCCGCCTCGAACTTCGCCCAGTCGGCCAGAAACGCGTCGATGCCGCGGTCGGTCAGCGGATGGCTCCACAGCTTCGGGAACAGGGAGCCCGGAATCGTCGCGATGTGTGCGCCTGCCTCCGCCGCCTGCTCGACGTGCGCAATGCCGCGTACCGACGCCGCGATGATCTCCGTATCGAAATCGTAGTTGTCGATGACCAGACGCAGATTTTCGATGAGCTCCATGCCGTCCTCGCCGATGTCATCGATGCGTCCGATAAACGGGCTGATGTACGTCGCGCCCGCCTTGGCCGCCATCAGTCCCTGCGCTACGGAAAAAATCAGCGTACAGTTGGTTTTGATGCCCTCGCTCGCCAATACCTTGATTGCGCCCAGGCCGGCCTCCGTCATCGGAATCTTGACGACAATGTTCGGCGCCCACGAGGCCAGCTTGCGCCCCTCTTCGATCATCTGCTCCTTTTCAAGGCCGATGACCTCGGCCGAAACCGGCCCGTCGACGATGGAACAGATTTCCCGAACCACCTCCTCAAACGGGCGTCCCTCCTTTGAGATCAGCGTCGGGTTGGTCGTCACGCCATCACAAAGTCCTAAATCATTGACGCGGCGAATTTCTGCAACATTTGCGGTATCCAAGAAAAATTTCATAACATCCCTTTCCGGCCAACCGGCCTCATTCTGCGTTTTCTTTCTGTCGTTTATGGCTATCGGCCAAATCGGTTTACATAGCGTTCGGTCAGCTTCTCCGCGGTAAAGCCCAGCTCCGCGATGACGGTCGTCCCCGGCGCGGACAGGCCGAACCGGTCGATGCCGACGCACAGGCCGTCCAGACCCACGTAGCGCGCCCAGCCAAAGGTCGACGCCATCTCGATGCTCATGCGATTGCGCACGGCACGCGGCAGCACCGACTCGCGGTAGGCTTCGCTCTGCTCCTCAAAGCGCTTCCAGCTCGGCATGGATACGACCGAAACATCGGCCCCCCGCTCCTTCAGCATTTTCTGAACATCCAGCGCCAACGCGACCTCCGAGCCCGTTGCAATCAGAATGCCCTCCGGCACCTCCTTTTCCGAGGCCGATAACACATAGGCGCCGCGCGGCACGCCCTCCTCCGCTTTTTCATTCGTACCCGCTAAAACCGGAAGGTTCTGGCGGCTCAGCACCAGCATGGTCGGATGATCCTTGCTCTCCATCGCCATGCGCCACGCCTGAGATACCTCATTTCCGTCTGCCGGGCGGAGGACATCCAGATTCGGCATGGAGCGCCACGCTGCCAGCTGTTCAATCGGCTCGTGCGTCGGCCCGTCCTCGCCCACCGCGACCGAATCGTGCGTAAAGACGTAGGTCACCGGCAGCTTCGACAGCGCCGCAACGCGAACCGCGCCCTTCAGGTAATCCGAAAAGACAAAGAAGGTTGCGCCAAAGCTGCGCGTCCCGCCGTGCAACGCAATGCCGTTCAGAATGGCTCCCATGGCAAATTCGCGAACGCCGTACCAGATATTGCGCTCGTCATAGGAAATATCCGTTACCGCCGAGCTCACCGCAATATTCGTGTTGTTCGACGACGCCAGATCCGCCGAGCCGCCCCAGAACCACGGCACCAGCTCTGCAATCCGCTGGATGGCCGCCTCCGAGGTCTTGCGCGAGGCCATCGCCGCATCGTCCGGCGTATAGCTCGGCAGGCTCTTACTCCAGTTCTCCGGAAGGCGGTTGTCGTGGGCGTCCAAAAATTGCTGCGCCAGCTTCGGATATTGCGCGCGATAGGATTCAAACAGGCGATCCCAGGCGGCATTCGCCTCTGCGCCCGGCTTGCGGATGCGTTCGTCAAAGCGATCGTACACCTCTGCGGGCACCTCAAATTCGCCGTACGGCCATCCGAGCGCTTCGCGCGTCGCCGCAGCGCCCTGTGCGCCGAGCGGGTTGCCGTGCACCTTATTCGTGCCGGCGTTTGGCGATCCGAACCCGATTACCGTCTTCACCTCGATCAGCGTCGGGCGGTCCTTCTCCGCCTTTGCCGCCTCAATCGCGCCCGCGAGCGATTCCAGATCGTTGCCGTCCGGAACATAAAGCACCTGCCAGCCGTACGCCTTGAACCGCAGACCGACGCTCTCGCCGAAGGTCATCGACGTCGGCCCGTCCAGACAGATATCGTTCGAATCGTACAAAACGATCAGCTTGCCCAGCTTCAGCTGTCCGGCGAGGGAGCATGCCTCCGCGGAAACGCCCTCCATCAGATCGCCGTCGCCGCAGAGAGCAAAGGTGTAATGATCGACGAGATCATAGCCCGGGCGATTGTAGGTCGCCGCCATGTGCGCCTCGGCCAGCGCCATGCCGACGGCATTCGCCACGCCCTGTCCCAACGGTCCCGTCGTCGCTTCGACGCCGTGCGTGTGCCCCACCTCGGGATGTCCCGGCGTCTTTGCTCCGAGCTGACGGAATTGCTTCAAATCCTCGATGCCGAGCCGGTAGCCCGACAGGTGCAGCAGGCTGTACAGCATCGCCGAGCCGTGCCCCGCCGACAGGACAAACCGATCCCGGTTTTCCCATGCGCTGTTTTCCGGATTTTGCTTCATCCCCTGCGTCCACACCGCATAGGCCATCGGGGATGCGCCGAGCGGCAGCCCCGGATGTCCGGAATTCGCCGCATTGATCTGATCCACGCTGAGCATACGGATGGCATTGACCGACAGCTGATCGATCTTATCGTACATTTTCTTCCTCCTCAATTTCTCCGAGCTTCTGCACCACGCGCTCCATCACCATCGTATCCACCTCTTCGATCGCTCCGGCATCGACCTTCTGCGCTACGCGGGGATCGATCGGCAGCTTGGCCAATACCTCGAGGTGATGCTTCGCACAGATCTCATCGACGTGGCTTTCACCAAAAATCGCGTAATCGCGCCCCGTATCCTCCGCGTGAAAATAGCTGAGGTTTTCAATGACGCCCAGTACGGGAACGCCCATCATCTTCGCCATATTGATTGCCTTTTCGACGAACATCGACACGAGCTCCTGCGGCGAGGTGACGATGATAATTCCGTCGACCGGAAGGGTCTGATAGACCGTCAGCGGCACGTCCCCCGTCCCCGGCGGCATGTCGACGAAAAGATAATCGACGTCCCTCCAGATAAAATCGCTCCAGAACTGCTTGACGGCCGAGCCGACCATCGGCCCCTTCCAAATAACCGGATCGGTCTCATTTGGCAGGATCAGGTTGGTCGAAACCACCTGAATACCCGTTCTCGTACGCGCCGCAACGGCTACGCCGTTTTCCATCTCAAGGCCGCCGTGCAGCCCGAAGGCGCGCGGAATGGAGGGCCCGGTAATATCCGCATCCATGATCGCCGTATTCCATCCGGCGCGCTGCATCGCCAGCGCCGACAGCCCCGTCACTAAGGATTTCCCGACGCCGCCCTTGCCCGACATAACGGCGATGACGCGCCTGATTTGGCTCGCCGGATTCGGCTCCTGATAAAATGGCGGCATCCGTTTGTGCGCCTTTTTCTCTGTCATGTTCTGACTCCTTTCGTTTTTCAGCCTGCTGTTTTCCGGAAGGACGCCGACCCGGCGCCCCGATTTCTCTTGCAATGCTTTTTTTTCTGTGGTAAGATCAGCCCGTGTTGTTTCTGCACTTATTGAAAAAAGCCATTATTGGGCCGCCGTAGCATCGACGAAAGCGCCGAATAAGCCTTTTTTCTCGGCTCTCTGAGCCGCGGAAACGTCCCCCCGGGCTCCCGGGGGTTTTTTTATGATTCCTGCTCGATAATCCAGCCGATCGAATCATCGGTCTGCACATCCGGCGCCGTCTTCATTTCCTCATTCGCCGATCCGTCCGGCGCGTAGCCGAGCGCATTCGTATAGGTGAACACATACCCCGAATTGGGCAGCGCGCGGTACAGCATGCCGAGCGTCAGTCCGTCCCCGCCGGTTTTTGAGCCGACCAGCGTGGCGAACCCGCTGTTCTTCGCAAAAGAGGCAAACGCCTCCGCCGCACTGTATACCCGCTCATCCGTCAGAACATAGATCCGGCCCTTGTACCGAATCGAATTTTCCGAAGGCGCCACATGCGTCACGTCGCGATAAAAATACCGAAAGGCCTTTAGATCCTCCTCGTGCGCAAATTGGATGGGCGCAAATTGCTTCTGAAATTCGGCGAGCTCTTCCATCGGATGCAGATCCAAACCCAGCTCGTTCAAAAGCGGAGTTGAGGAGGCTCCGCCGCGGAAGAACAGCCAGTTGGCGGATTCATACGGCTGTGCGGCAATCGCCGGAACGAGCAGCGACTGCCAATACTCCATCAGCCCGCCGGGATTTCCCCGGATATCGATCACCAACGCCGGGTAATCCTGAATTTTCGGAAGGTACTCCGACAGCAGCTCCGCATCGCGGCCCCACTCGACCTCGGAGAGCATCTCCGGCACGACGAGCATCGCCACCTTTCCCGGGATCAGATCCTCACAGCGCAGATTATCGCGCCAATTCGCCGGGTCGTCCTCCCAATATCCGTCTTCATCCGTCGACGGCGGCACCGCATCGATGCCGTAACGATCGCGCACCGTCGTATCATTAAGCATGAGGTACTCCAGGCGAATGGACGGAATATCCGTATAGTAGGAATAGTGCCTCGCCATCTCCTCTATCTCGTCATAATAACACAGCTTCGCATGGTCACTGCCCAGCTCCAGCAGAATATCGTTTAAGACCCAGCCAAAATCCTCATCGTCTGCGGCCGCACGGACGCGCTGTTCAAATTCGGCGCGCTTCGACACCCATGAACGCCCGTCGCGGCGCTCGATCAGCCCAAAAAAGGGATAGTCTGATTCCAGCATGTCAAAAAGGACGTTAAAATCTGCAACGCGCTGCTCCTCCGTCAGCGGCGCGCTGCGCTGCGGCGGCGACTGATCGATCGTGTGATCGGCAAGCAGGCGTTTTTCGGCTTCCTCGAGATCGAAATAAAAGCCCGACGAGCTCAAAACCTGCTCGCCGCCCTCCGTTTCCGTCTGTCCAAACAACCCCTGTTTCCAGATGTCGGCATCCCGCCCCCGACAGCCGCTCAGCACAAGCAGAAGGACGAGGAAAAAGCTCACTCGCCCTAAAATCGCTCTATGAAATCCTCTCAAAGACTGTTTTTTCTCATTCATCCCAACGCTCATTCCACGCTCTCTTCTGTTCGTTCGCGCAGCGCCCCCACGAGAAGATGGGGCACGCGCCGAAGCTCCTGCACCGTTTTGCAGCCCAGCATCGCCATCCCGACGCGCGTTCGGTAAATCAGGCTTTCCAGAAAGCTGCGCGCATAGTCGTATCCGCCGACCAGCAGGTAACGCAGGATCTCGCCGCTCATGCCGCAGAGATCCGCGCCCAGCACCATCGCACGGATCAGATCATTCGCCGTTTTCAGTCCGCCGCTCGCAACAATCGTCTGGGTCGGACAGACCGAGCGCACATTGAGCAGAGACTTCGCCGTGGGAATGCCCCACTGATAGAATTCGGAAAAATCGGATTCGTGCGCGCGCCGGTCTTCGATTTCGAGAAAATTCGTCCCGCCGGCGCCGCTGATATCGATCATGGAAACGCCCGTTTCCGCAAGCTGTTGTCCGACGCGGCGGCTCATGCCAAAGCCCACCTCCTTGATGAGGAGCTTGCCCGGAAATTCCCGGTTCAGCGCGTGTACATTATCCAAAATCCCGCGGAAGTCGCGTTCTCCCTCCGTCATGACGAGCTCCTGCGCGGCATTGAGGTGCAGCCCGATCGCATCCGCGCCGATCATATCCATCGCGCGGCGTATTTCCTGCGCCGATGCGCGCGCACTCAGATTGGATAAAACGACCGAATCCTCGCCCAGCACCGAGCGCACCACGGCAAAGGAATCGATGGAGTCCTCATTTTCCAGCGCAACCTGCTGTGAGCCCACCTGCATCGGCAGACCAAACTCTTTGGCCAGCAGCGCCAGATCCTGATTGATGACCTCCGTCATGTCCGTTCCGCCGGTCATCGCGTTGATCATCAGCGGAAAGGCGATTCGTTTGCCGCAAAACACCGTTTCGGTCTGAATTTCATCAAACGACAGCTCCGGCAGTGAATTCGGTTCGATATAGACATCAGAAAGCAGCGTCGCTCCTTCAAATTCCGTTTTCAGATATTGCTCGATATGATCATCTTTTCGCGCTTTTCGCATCTCCTCACTCCTCCGCCGACGATACGGCTTCTCCGGCGCCCGGAGCCTCCTCCTGCTGCGCCGGTTCCTCTGCGCCGCCTTCGCGCCCTTCGTTCTGCTCACTCGCACTCGGTGCATCGGCCCCGATTCCGCCTTCCTCTTCAAGGCCGGGCGCACCGTCTTCCCCGTCTGCCGGCGCCGAATCGAATCCGTCCCCGCCTTGCGCTTCCTGCTCCAGCCTGAGGCGCTCTTCGTCGGGCGGCAGCGCTTTGACGGCATCGCCGAGCAGCACGTAATTGGACAAAACCGTCGAAATCAATTCGTGCGTCTTCTCCCAATCGAGGAGATAGTAGGACACATCGCCCAGATACTGCGGCGTCCCCGGAAGAATGTGCGTCGTAATTTTGACGTCCTTCATCGCCGTCGCCTGCTGCGCCATGCCGATCAGGTCGTCCAACGGGATATTCGTGTGCACGGTATCAAAGTACGTCTTCACAAACTCCGGAATATGCCCGATGTTTTTCGCTGACAGCGCCTCCTGAACAAAAACCTTCAGAAAAGCCTGCTGCGCGCGGACGCGGCCCATATCGCCCTCCGCATATCCCTGCCGATAACGCAGGTAGCCCAAAGCCTGCTCTCCATTGAGTATCTGCCTGCCCGGCTGCAGCACCGCCCGCGTACCGTCGATCTGCCAATACTCATAGGGCGTCGTCCCCGGCAGGGTATATTCAATCCCGCCCATGGCGTCGACGATTTGCTTCACCGCCTCGAAGCTGACCTCAACATAATAGTCGAGATCAATCTGCAGCCAATCGCGCAGGGTTTCTATTGTCAGATCCACGCCGCCAAAGGAATGCGCGTGATTGAGCTTTGTATACTCTCCCTGAACCGGTACGCGCGAATCGCGCGGCAGGGAAATGATGTCGACCGTCGATTGGTCGAAGTTGACCTTGATCAGCATCATCGTATCCGATCGGGTGGTCTCTGAGGACACGCCCTCATTTTGATCCAGTCCGGTCAGCAGGAAGAAAATCTCGCTGTTGACGACGCGCGCAGTCTTATCCTGATTGGCCAGCTTTTCGACATCCATCCAGCCGTCCGCTAAAAGAAGCTGCGCACCCGAGCCCGACTCGCGCTGCTCCTGAGCTACTTTTCGATCTAAAAAATCCTTTCCGAGCAAAAAGAACGCCGCTCCGATCAAAAAAGCAAAAAACGTCCTCCTGACGATCCGTTTCATTGTTGCCTCCAATGAACATACTTTCTGTCATTGTATCACAGCTTTACATCACACTGCTATGTTTCCTGCGGATCCGCCCCCGGGCTTCGTTTGCGGTATATTCGTTCGTGGTATAATAGGATGCGTCAGAAGATTTTTGTTTGCCCTCGGGCTACCATATAGAAAGAAAAGGAGTTTTTATGAAGCAAAAAGTCGTTTTAGTCGTCATGGACGGCGTCGGCATCGGCAAAACCGTCGAAGGAGATGCGGTTCGCGCCGCCAACACCCCTACGCTCGACGATCTCATGTCGCATCATCCCTGGATCGCGCTTCGCGCACACGGCACGGCCGTCGGGCTCCCGTCCGATGACGATATGGGCAACAGCGAGGTCGGACACAACGCCCTCGGATGCGGGCAAATCTACGCGCAGGGCGCCAAGCTCGTCAACGAATCCATTCAATCCCGCAAAATCTTTGAGTCCGAAACGTGGCATACTGCGATCGGAAATGTCCGAACGAAGCAGAGCCGGCTGCATTTTTTAGGTCTTCTTTCCGACGGAAATGTTCACTCCAATATCGCGCACCTGAAGGCGCTCGTCGAGGAGGCGAAAAAGGAGGGCGTCCGCGAGGTACGCCTCCACGCTCTGCTGGACGGCCGCGATGTTCCGCCGACAAGCGGATTGAGCTATATTCAGGACATGGAGGCGTTTTTTGCTTCTCTGAACGATGACGCCTTCCACGCCTGCTTTGCTTCCGGAGGCGGACGCATGAAGGTGACTATGGATCGCTACCGCGCCGACTGGGGCATGGTGGAACGCGGGTGGCTTGCTCACGTGCTGGGCGAGGGCGCCTTCTTCCCGAATGCCGCTGAGGCCTACACCACCCTTCGCCGGACGACCGGCGATATCGATCAGGATCTTCCATCCTTCGTCATCGCCGAAAACGGCGAGCCCGTCGGCCGTATGGAGGACGGCGACAGCGTCATCTTCTTCAACTTCCGCGGGGATCGCGCCATTGAAATCTCTATGGCCTTCGACGACGCGGCGTTTCCCTTTTTCGATCGCAAACGCCGTCCCGACGTCTTTTATTGCGGAATGCTCGAGTATGACGGCGATCTGCACGTGCCGAAGCACTACCTCGTCAATCCGCCCATGATCGAAAATACGCTGACCGAGTTTCTCGTCGCACACGGCAAAAACGAATTTGCCTGCTCGGAAACGCAAAAATTCGGACATGTCACATACTTCTGGAACGGGAACCGCTCGGAAAAATTCTCCGACGAGCTCGAAACCTGGCTGGAAATTCCCTCCGACAACGTGCCCTTCGACCAGCGCCCGTGGATGAAGTCCGCAGAGGTGACCGATGCCCTCATCGAGGCCATGCGCTCAAACCGGTATGATTTTCTGCGCATCAACTATCCAAACGGCGACATGGTCGGCCACACTGGGGTTTTCGACAGCGTGCGCATCGGCGTGGAAAGCGTCGATCTCGGCCTGAAGCGCCTTTTGCCCGTCGCCCGCGAGCTCGGCTACACGGTACTCGTCACTGCCGACCACGGCAATTCCGACGACATGCTGCAAAAGGATCCGGCCACGGGACAGATGATTCCAAAGACCGCGCACTCGCTCAATCCCGTCCCCTTCATCCTCTTCGATCCCGAGGGGCGCGCACAGCTCAATCAGGACATGAGCGGAAAAGCCGGCCTCGCAAACATCGCCGCGACCATTGTCGAATTGCTCGGTTTTGAAAAGCCGGACATCTGGGAGCCCTCGTTACTGCAAAAATAAGATAACACAGCGTAAAAACGCCGTCTCTCAAAACAGAGCCCCTCAGGTTGGACAAAAATCCAACCTGAGGGGCTCTCGCTCCATAAGACCGCGCTTTTTTCACATGCTTACGCGCGGTTCAGCGCGCCCAGCCACCGGTCCGCCCGCTTGCTGAGCAACAGCGTCAAAAGCAGCGTCAGAAGCAGGAATATGCCGGCTGTCAGATAAATGTATTGGGCAAACGCCAGCGGCAGCAGCAACCCGCCCACGATGACGAGCGCAATCAGCCCCATGCCGAGGAACTGTGCGATCATCGTATTCATGTTGCCCTTCATCGCCTTGGTCTCATCCTGCCAATTCAGCTTGGGACGTTTGATGTCGATGATGAGATCAAACAGGTTGATCGCATACGTCATAACCGCCCCCGAAATGAAGTACACCGCGATCGTCATCGGCGGGATCGGAATCGCCATCATCAGCACCGCCGGAAACAGCACGAGCGTCACCATGCCATAGATCCAGCCCGGCAGCAGCTTCACAAAGAAGATGCGCCTTGCGCTGACCGGCAGGCTCTTCAACGTCTCCAGACAACGCGCATCCCGGGAAACCGCCGTCGCCGACAGCGAATTCATCCCGCCGGAGAACAGGGCTATTGCGCCTCCGGCAATCAGTCCGGCTATGATCTGTGTCTGCGAATCCGCCAAAAGCTCCGTCAAAAAGCTGAAGAACCGCGTCATTTCGGACAGCTCCACCTCCGCATTAAAGCGAAGCGACACGACGACGGCGACGATCATAATGACGGGAACGAGCAGCGCTGAAAGGACGCCGTTCAGAAAGTATACCGGCGTGCGCAGAATTTCGCGGTGCTCCCGCAAAAACAGCGTCCTCGTCAGCGAAGAGGTGCGGGAAATCGCCTTTTCCCGCTGCCCGGCATTCAGCGTCCTGCCGCGCGAACGGCTCTCGCCCATTCCAAGCGCCCCTTTGAAATAGAGCCTTTCACTCAAAATCAGATAAATAAATACCAGAACGGCATTCGATGCGACGGTAATCCCAAGGCCAAGCAGGAAATCCCCCGCCTGCGTCCCGGAAATCATCAACTGTGCGCCGCGCAGCGGCGGGAACACCTGCGCCACACTCGTGAACAGCCCCTCGCCGCGCATGATGATATTGGCAAGCTGCGTGCCCGACTGGTCGCCGCGCATTTGGAACAAAATGGCCAGTCCAAAAGCAAAAATCAGACTGAATAGCCCCGTAATCATCGCCATGCGATCCTTGTCGCGCAGCACCGGCGCCAGATTCATCAGGAGCAGGATCAATATACTGACGAGGAGCACGGGAAACACGGGCAGAAACACGATGCTGATCAGCCATCCGAGCAACGAGGTGACCGAAAAACGAATCATCAGAAAGCCCACCGCCATCGGAACGATCATCAGCACGAGCAGATAGTATTGCTCGATCACCACGGTCAGAAACTTGGCCGCCAGAATCTCCCGCGGGCGCAGCGGCATCGACAGATAATGATCCAGATCCCCGGAAAAGTAGTACACCGAGGGCACGGCCACCACCGCCGTGAGCAGAATCAGCACCATGCCGCCGACCTGAATCGCCGAAACCAATGCCGGATCGAGGCGCAGCGGCGCCAGAAGCGCCATCGTGCGATAAGCCATGTAGCCGACGCTGAAAATCATCGGCGTGAAGATCAATGCGAAGAACAGCAGCTTCGCCCCGTACCCGAACTTCGAGAACAGCCCGGCCTTCTTTTTTCGGCCGAGAAAACTCATGCCCGAAAAGAACGCGTCCAGGCCGACCTTCAGGTTGACCCATACCAGACTGCGAAACCTACGCATGATCTTCCTCCTCATTAAACAACACACTGCCTGTTGTGCGCAGGAAGATTTCTTCCAGAGAAAGTCCCGGATTTCGGTTCTTCAGCTCCTCTAACGTTCCGGTGTAGCACAGCTCGCCCTTGTTGATGATGGCGATCTGATCGCACAGCTTCTCTGCCACCTCCAGCACGTGCGTCGAGAACAGCACCGTATTGCCCGCCTCCGCATGCCGGCGCATGCGCTGCTTCAGGAGATAGGAGGATTGCGGATCGAGACCCGTCATCGGCTCATCCATAATCCAGATATTCGGATCGTGCATCAGCGTTGCAATGATATGAATCTTTTGACGCATGCCGTGCGAATACGTCGAGATTTTCTGCGATACGGCCTCCGTCATCTCAAAATCGGTCAGAAGCTCCTGCAGCCGCTCCGCGCGTACCTCCTTCGGAACATCGTACACATTGCAGATGAAGTTGATATATTCCATGCCCTTGAGCGCCAGAAACGTGTCCGGGCTGTCTGCTATGAACCCGAACTGGCGCTTGGCCTCGAGCGGCTCCTGTGTGATATCGTGCCGGTTCAATGTAATGCGGCCGGTATCCGGCTTCAGGATCCCGCAGATCATGCGGATCGTCGTCGTCTTTCCCGCGCCGTTTGGTCCGATGAAGCCGGTAATCGTCCCCGGCTGCAGACTCAGCGTGAGGTTCTGAACCGCCTTTTTTGAACCGAAAGATTTGCTTACGGATTGAATATCAATCATAGTTCCATCCTTTCTTTGCCTAAAAGAGGATATTTTTAGGAAGCGCCGAACTGTACTTACCCTTCATTGCGCGCGAAATCCTCCAAGCCGCCCCCCGCCAAAGCGGCGTTTCCCGGCTCGATCGCACAATGTGATATCAGTATGATATCACATTATATTCTGAAAAACAATTTTCCATCAAGTAAGAAAAGACGTATAATCAATAAAATATCTTTATTTTAGGAGACTCTGTATGAAAAAATTACGTCTATCCCAAAATCTCATCATCGGCTCACTGCTGTTCGGCCTCTTCTTCGGCGCAGGCAATCTCATTTTCCCTGTAAAAATGGGTCGTATGGCGGGCAATCACTTTGCTTCGGCCACCTTGGGATTCATCATTACCGGAGTCGGCCTTGCCATCTTAGGCATCATCAGCTCTGCGGTTTCCTCCAAACAGGGTCTGCGCGAATACGCCTCACCCCTCGGAAAAACCGCCTCGCTCCTTTTTACGCTGGCGCTTTACCTGACCATCGGCCCGCTGTTCGCCATTCCGCGAACCGCCACCGTCGCCTTTGAAGTCGGCGTTCACCCGTTTATCCCGAAAGACACCTCGGTTCCACTGCTCCTGTACTCCGGCATCTTCTTCGCGCTCGTCCTCTTCTTTTCGATCCGGCCGAGTAAAATCCTGGATATCGTGGGGCGTTTTTTAGCTCCTTTGTTTTTGCTTCTGCTCTCCGTCCTGCTGCTGGCGGCCTTCTTCTCCCCCATGGGCTCAACCGCCTCCGTCTCTCCGGAGGGAGCCTATGCATCGGCTCCTCTGGCGCAGGGGATTTTAGCCGGTTATGATACGATGGATGCTCTTGCCTCGCTGGCCTTTGCGATCATCATCATTACCAACATTCGCCAATTCGGCGTCACAGAGCCGCGCCGCATCGCCGTCGAAACCGCGCGAAGCGGTCTGGTGACCGTACTCATTATGGGACTGCTGTACGCCGCACTCGTCTTTCTCGGCGCATCCAGCAGCAGCATCGGTACCACCTCCGAAAACGGCGGACTCATCCTGTCGCAGGTCAGCCATCACTACTTCGGCACATTCGGCCAGCTCCTGCTCGCCGCCATCGTCAGCGTCGCCTGCCTGAAAACGGCCGTCGGTCTCGTCGTCTCCATCGCGACGACCTTTACCGAGCTCTTCCCGCGCGCCGTTTCCTACCGCTTCTGGATGCTTGCGTTCAGCATCGTCTCGCTCATCATCGCAAACTTCGGGCTGGATACGATTCTCGCCCTGTCCCTTCCCGTATTGATGTTTCTCTACCCCATCTCGATTGCGCTGATGTTTCTGTGGATTTTTCACGCCGTCCATCCGCTTCGCCGAGGCGTTTTCCAGCTCACCGTGGCCTGTACGGCGCTTTTCGCTCTGTATGATTTTCTGCGCAGCTGCCCTGCATCCGTTCAGGAGCTGCCGTGGGTCGATGCGCTCCTGACCTTCGTCAAGCAGCATCTGCCGCTCTCCTCTCTCGGACTCGGCTGGCTCATCCCGACGATCGCCGTCTTTATCCTTTCCCTTGCGCTGACCTTTTCAAAAGAAACCGATCTGTCCTAATGCGGGCGCCTCTTTGCTCAGCGGCAAAAAACAGGCAAAAAACAGGAGCGGCCATGCGACAATCGCATGGCCGCTCCTGTTTGATTCACCCCCTCTTCCGTCGCGGCGGACCGGCGCCGAGCCCCGCCTTCTGTCCGCCGTTCCCCTCTACAGCAATCCGATCGCCAGCGCGATGCCCGGCGCAAGCGGCAGCCCCGCGTCCGGCCGCGAATCTCTTCCGCTCCTTCGAAACAAAAGCCCGATGGGCGCTGCACACAGGCTCATAACACAGAGCAACAGAAAGCCCTCCGGCGAATAAAACAAGGACAGTGCGGACAACAGCTTTGCATCTCCCATTCCAAAGACACGGGGCGCAAGAAGCGCGAGCCCGATCAGCAAAAAAGAGATCAGCAGGGTGAAAGAAGCGGCCGGCCAAAGAGAAGCGCAGCCCGCACTTCCTGTATTCAGCCACAGACGCCATCCGAGACCCGCGGCAAGGATTCGCGCAGTCAACCGATTGGGAATGCACAGAAAGCGTCCGTCGATCCATGCGATGGGAAGCAGCTGAAAAAAGAGGAGCTGCCGGACCCCGGACACCGAAAAAATTCCGGACGGCGCGGCCTGCTTCATATAGAACAGCGCAAACAAAAGAACGGACGTAAAAGCATAGCCTCGTCCGCCCGCATCGGAAATATCCGGAAAAAAAGGAGCCCTCTCTTCCGATTCCCTTGCTAATTGATACCCGCCCTCTGCGAGAAGCGCGGCGCTGAGCCAGAAAAGCGGGTTCATTTCAACAGCAGATCGCCGACCGTGCCGTTCGTCAGCCGGATGAGATCCTGTGCCGCCGCGCTGATCTGATGACCGATTTTCCCCGCGCTGACTACCAAAGTCGTACACGCCTCGCTCGT
>JAEXCD010000104.1 GCA_023393715.1 Bacillota bacterium | reverse complement strand
GGATGCAGGTGGGCGACGTTGTCGTTCAGGGCGTCAAAAACTCTCAGGGAAGTGCGGTCGAAGGCCTGGTCGGCCGAATCACCGAGGTGGGGCTGGATTATGCGAAGGTCACAAGCATTATGGATGAATCCAGCAATATCTCGATTATGTGCTCACAATCCGGGGACTATGGCGTCATTGACGGACGGGACCGCGAAAGCTTTCACGGCTATACGATGGATGCGAATGCCACGGCGGCCGTGGGCGACGATATCGTCACCTCCGGACTTGGCGGAGTGTATCCGAGAGGGCTGTATATCGGGAAGCTGGTCGACGTGCACCTGTCCGATGACGAGCTGACAAGGCGATTTTCGATGGAGGCGCCGGTCGATTTCACAAAGCTGTACCGTGTTTTGGTGCTGCACATGGAGGCCAAAGATGAATAAGGGACGTTTTGCGCTTTGCCTTGTGGGCGTGCAGATTATACAGAATACGGTCCTATCGCGCGTTTCGTTTTTCGATGCGCGAATTGATCTGACTCTGGTTTTTGTTATTGCCCTGTCCATCCTTTACGGGCCGAAATGGGGCGGCTATACCGGAGTGGGGCTGGGGCTTTTGGAGGATATTGTCTTTGCGGAGGTGCTCGGCATTCGCGCGCTTCTCTACTTCCTGGTAGCGGAGTTTGTCGGGGAAATGATGCGCAACACATCCGGGAATCTGGCGATCGGCGCCGTGGCAACGGCCGTGGCGACGCTGTTTATGACGTTCGCCGGCTGGCTGATTCACTGGATTTTACGTCACAATATCCTGAATCTGTGGTATGTGCGCGGACCGTTGTTTTTGGAGATGGTCTTTAATACCGTTCTTTTCTTCGCCGTGATGGTGCTGTTGAGACGGTTCCTGAAACCGTCTTCCGTACAGAAGTACACAGGATATTGATGGAAGGCAGTCGGGGCGCTTGTCCGACGAGGTTTTATTATGAACAGACAAATCAAAAAACGTTGGGTCGTTATTGTGATCGGCATGGTCGTCTTGATGAGTGCGCTCATTGCAAAGCTTTACGATCTTTCGATCAAGCAGGGCGCGCATTATCGCCAGATATCGGATACCAAACGCGTGAAGGAGATCGAGATCTCCGCGCCAAGGGGCAACATATACGATTGCAATGGCGTGCTTTTGGCCGGAACGAGGTCGTCCTTTGCCGTGCAGGGCTACAAGGACGATTTGTCGCGTCTGACGACCGCAGAACAAAATGAGACGCTGCTTCAGCTCATTCGCTACATCGAGCGCGATGGGGTCGACTATCTGTCGGGCTTTCCGCTTTCAGTAAATACCTTTGTCTATCAAAACGACGAGCTGTATTTTACCGAAAAGCAGTCGCCGAGAGCCGCCGTCGAAAAGGTGCTGCGCGAAAAGAATCTCGTCGGGGAGTGGCTCTCGCTGGTCTATTCCGCCGAGGACGGTTATGCCGTATCGATGGCGTCCCGCGCCCGGACGGCGTTGTCCCTGAAAGGAGCGTCGATGCCGGTCAGCGTGGATCCCGATCAACGGTTTGCGCTCTCCTTTGATCAGACGGAGGAATACAACGAGTGGGTTCGCCTTGGGAAAATTGCGGACGGAGATACGCCGTTGTCGGTGCTGACGCGGGAGGTTCAGAACAACGAAAACCTTCTGACGCAGGTGCTCAACCATCCTGCGGCGAGGCGTTTAGCGTTCGAGGTGCTGGAAAAGCACGGACTTACGGGCAATATCCGTCTGGAGCCCTATGCGTATACGTACCGTCAGGAGGGATTGCAAAACAAGGCCAATCTGCACCGCCGCTTTCCGGCGATTACGAGGACGAGCGATCCAAAGTCTGATTTTATTGAAATCGTCAAGTCGGCGGCGCTCAATGAGTTTCTGACGAGCTCGGCGGTGGACGGCAACAACAAATTTGTCATCCCGGCGGAGCGGCTGATCAATGCGTTGGATTCCAAGGGGATTGAAACCAATCTGACCTACGAAATCGCCAAAAACGGCAAGACGGTGACGATCAAGTACGACAGGGAGGAGCAGACGCTGGAGGTGCCGATTGACCGGTTAAAGCGTTTGTCGGAAGAAAACGGACTGCTGGAGGGGCTGATCGTCGAAGAGCAGTACAAGGATCTGGCGCAGCAGGCGATCTTTGCCAAGGGAATCTATCCGCGCATCTCGACGACAGACTGGACATATGGCTATGATTTGGATGAGGCCGATTTCGAGGAGCGCTTCGAGCTGAAAAACGAAACGGCGGAGCAGGCCTTTGACATCGTCCGAAAGCGTTACGAGGTGGAGGCCTCTCTGGAGGATATCGAGGCGTTGGGCATAATGTGTCTGATGGATCGCATCGATAGTCAGGGAAACTACGCCTTCGCACCGGTGAACCTGTGCTATGAGCTGTCGCCGAAGACCGTTGCAAAGATCGAGGAGAACATTCCGACCTCTTCGGGCATCGTCGTATCCGTCGAGCCCATTCGCTTCTATCCCTATGGGGAGAGCGCCTGTCACATCCTCGGCTATATCGGAAAGATATCGACGGATGAGGAAATTAAGAAATACGTTGAAAATGGCGGCTATCTGCCGGATGATGTAGTCGGGAAGACCGGTGTGGAGGAGAGCTTCGAGGATACGCTTCATGGCGTCAACGGAAAGCAGACCGTGTTGGTCGACTCCTACGGCAATCGCACAGAGACGCTGCAAACGGTCGAGCCGAAAGCGGGAAACAATCTCTACCTGACGATTGACATCACGCTGCAGCAGGCTTCGGAGAAAAATTTACGCAATACTCTTTTATCGCTGCAGGACGGAATGCCCTATTATTCAAAATGGGGGGATTTCGGGCTGACCTACTCGCCCTATGCCTCGTCCGGAGCGACGATATCCACCGATCCCGGGACGGGGGCACTGCTGGCGATGGCGAGCTACCCGGCATACGACCCGAATCTCTTTGTCACGGGCATCTCGTATACCGATTGGGATTCCCTGATGCCAAAGGATGAGGACGATGTCTTTGCGCCGCGTCCTCTGATCAACGTTGCGACGCAGATGGCCGTGCAGCCGGGCTCAGTGTTTAAGCCCTTCGTCGGACTGACCGCTCTGGAAAAGGGGTT